>DRHN01000021.1 GCA_011049595.1 Spirochaetota bacterium
AGCCATTTTTTCTTTCTTTTGATTAAATTACTCTTACCAGGGATATCACCATGGGTTAGCCCGCATTTAAACCGGCAGCCTCCCGGGATTCACTTCGTGAACCATCCCGGTGTTCAGCCGGCAGATCACCCGGCCCTCACCCGTGCATCCCGCTAATCTTTGCCTTGATCTCTTCTATTATCTGTTTTCTTCCTTCAATTCTCTCTTTTATCATGTCACGCCTTAAAAGCTGGGCGCACCTGTCAACGTCGTCGCTGCTTGCCAGCATATCGGCCGGCGCGTAATTGTTCCTGATAGCCAGATGTCTCAGAACCCGCATTATATCCGTGAAATTGACTTCCTGGGGGCAGCGTGCGTAACAGCGGTAGCACATTACGCAAAACCAGATCACCGGGGACTTCAGTACTTCCTCCCTCAATCCAAGAATGATCTTTCTGATAAGGGTCCTTGAATTGTACTCCTCATCTATGTTTGTAACCGGGCAGCCGGCAGCACACGTTCCGCAGGCAAAGCATTTTCTGATATTTTCTCCTCCCGGGAGTGAAGCTACTTCATCACAGAATCCCGGGTCTGTGTCCTCAATAAGTATTATATCCGTTTTTTCCGTGTCAGCCATAGCCCTGCTCCATTTTAAATTGGTTGCTGTTGCTGATTACAGCTTTACTCACACATGCCGGCCCGTTCAAAATCTCTCAGTTCTCCGCTTCAGCGTGCAGCTCGTCCTCCTTGAAAACCGAGACCGGAGGCTCCTCTGTTACATCTCTCCCGGGTACATATTCGAACATATCCTGAAGACCTTTACCGACCAGCCCGAAAAGACTCGACACGGGAAGCTGGTTCGGGCACGCGCTGTCACACATACCGCAGCTCACGCAGGAAGTGCCCATGTGGCTCATCCGTGTCAGATGAAAAATCAAAGTGTCACCCGGCATACGGGTCGCGCCCTTTCGCGCGGCCAGATTTATCGCCTGACTCGCCCTGGGTTCAAATACCGAAGATTCAAAAACACATTCCCTGCAGTAGCAGATCGGGCACACGTTCATGCAGTTGTGACAGCGTATACATGTTGAGAGCACCTGCATCAGATCATCAAGGCTGCCTGTCTTTCCCTTTAGATCGGCAAAGACCCTGCCCCGCTCTTCTTTCCTGATATCGATGACTTTCCGTATTACTTTATCCCTGTTCTCAGTGCTCCCGCCGTCAAGGTGCATTGAAAGCTTTTCCGTGAACTCATTTTCAATTTTAGCGCTTACAGCCACGTTGATCTCTTCATAAAAATCAAATCCGAAAAATCCAAGCCCGATATCCGCGTTCACCGGTACAGGATATTCACATATCCGGCAGCTTTCCCTTAATCCTGACGCTTCGCCTGTTTTTATTTCCCCATCCTTGAAGCAGCTGAAGAGATCCCCATCGGGTTTCTTCAAAAATTTACCCGGAGAAGCTCCCTGCCCTTGCATTTGAGCGTAATCGAAGACCCTGTAGGTTCCCGGGCAGTCCACCCCGATGGTAACCACATTATCCAGATTGATCTGCAGAAATTTTACAAGCTCAACTGTAGCTCTCAACTCGCAGGGTTTTAAAACGACCCCTACACGCTTATCGAGATTACCCCTGTTGAGCTCTGTAAGGATACGGGCTGTCTGCACCGCCATTGTCGGCGCAGCCGGGTTTACCCCTTCAAGCATAGCCTTATCTTTGACCAGGGCCTGCACATATCCATCCCCTTCGGAAAGCATTTTCGGCACAAGCAGCGCGTCGACAAAACCGCTCTCTAAAAGCCGGCCTAAAAAATCACGCAAACACCCAAGGCTGTCTTTATTCTTTACCTTCAATATCGTATTTTTCATTCCACACACTCCGTCTACACATACCATGATTTCGTTAGCGGATTCGGCCCTTTTTTTTTGAGCTCTTCGACCATTTTAGTGGCCGTGTCCGCGAACAACTTTCCTTCGGACGCGCTGATCCATTTCAGCCAAACCCTGTCCTCATCATAACCCAGCTGTTTTAAAATATTTTTTATTATCGAGACCCTTCTTCGTGCCTTGAAATTACCAGTCTGATAGTGGCAGTCCCCGGGATGGCATCCGCCGATCAGCACTCCGTCCGCTCCCTCGATCAGGGCTTTCAAAACATAAATTGTGTCCACTGCCCCCGAGCACATCAGCCTGATGTTTCTTATATTCGGAGGGTACTGAAGCCGGCTTGTACCTGCCAGGTCAGCCCCGGTGTAAGAGCACCAGTTGCAGAGAAATGCCACTATTTTCGGCTCGAACTCTTCCATAAAACTGCTCCTCGTTTTGTTGTCAACCAGCTTTGTCAACCGACTATCAACCCATAACCTCGTTTAAAACCTCAAACATCGTGGATCTCTCAAAACCGTACTGCTGAGACGCACCATTCGGACAGGAGATCACACACGTGCCGCATCCATGACATAGATCCGGTAAAACAGCGGCTTTCACGGACACGTCGTCAAGAACACGCGCATCATAGGGACAGGCAGTTACGCAAAGGCCGCAACCTGAACAGCGGCGTTCGTTCACGTATGCCTGATGCTCCGGGTATTCCTCATAACCTGCGTAAAGCAGCGCGGAGGCACGCGCGGCAGCAGCTTTTCCCTGAGATATAACATCCTCAATAAGGTTTGGTGAATGGCACAGCCCGGCAAAATATTTACCGCGATCGATTGAATCCAGCGGGGCTGATTTAGCATTCACGCCGTTAAAAAACCCGTCGTCGTTTATATCCAGTTTCGCTACCTCAGCAAGCCTGACGTTGTCCTCATCCGGTACAATCCCGCTTGAGAGGACTAAAAGATCCGCTTTTAGGGTTACACGCTCTGCTGCCACTTTGTCCTCGCAGGATACCTTGATGACCCCGTTCTCCACAGAAACCCACGGTTTTTCATCCTGCTCATAATTGATAAAAATCACACCTTTATTTCTGGCATCAAAGTAAAGCTTCTCAAAAAAACCGTAGGTCCTGATGTCCCTGTAAAGCACAAACACATCGACATCAGGGTTCATCTTCTTGATTATTAAAGAATTCTTTACGGCATTAAGGCAGCAGACACGGCTGCAGTAAGGGTGTTTTTCATCACGTGAACCGACGCATTGTATCATGACGATCGTACCGGCTATTAATGCCTTTTTGTCCTCCTCAAAAATCATTTGCTCGAATAAATTCTGTGTAATTATATTTTCGTGTTTTCCGTACTGGTAATCGTCAGGTACGGCTTCACTCCCCCCGGTCGCGAAAATGACTGCTCCGTGCTCGATCTCTTTGCTGTCACCGTTCCCAAGTGACACCTTTGATCTAAACCTCCCCCAGTTTCCTTCCATAGCTGTGAGCCGTGTATTCCTCAGCACTTCTATAGACGGGTTGGACTCCACTTCGGTGACCATTTTCCTGACCAGTGCCTGCACATCGGAACCCTTTGCCGTGTACCGATAAGAAATATCTCTGCTGCCCAGGTTTCCATCCTTTTCGACAAGAGTTACATCCATTCCCTGTCCTGCGAGGCTCATACAGCTTGTGAGACCCGCGACTCCTCCGCCGACCACAAGGACTCTGGAATCAAGTTTTCTTCTGTCATCTTTTCCGGGTGCAGCCTGTTTTGCCCGGCACAACCCGGCACGAATCATGCTCTTTGCCTTGCTCAAAGCCGCCTTTGAGCCCGTGTCATGTACGTCAGCGCACTGCTCACCGATCCCTGCCACATATATCCGACAGGCACCGCTTGAAACCGCTTCACTCCGGTCCTTTAAAACTCTTTTTAGGGCCACACACCTATAGCCGGCAGCCAGAACCCGGTTCAATTTTTTTTCAGAAATTTCATTTACTATCCTGGCGACACCTTCGTCAAGGGATGTTACATCGATCCTGTGGACAGCTGTTACATCCAGGTCATCGGTAAAGTCCCGGGTTATGTCATCGATATCCAATTTTTCCGAGAGCGTGTTTTTTTTATCACATATAAACACCCCGATCCTCAGGGCTTCATCATTCACGGCATCGTCTGTGTTATCGGAAACCGGTTTGATCCCCTCCGGGTTCCCGTGCTCAACACCACCAAGAAATTCCGAGACGTCCGCAGCCGCACCCGAAGCTTCAACAACTGTTTCAGGTATGTCCATCGGTTTACTGAACGCTCCGGCAACAAATATTCCCGGCACATTTGTCCGCGTCGGGCTGAATTCTTCGGTCCCGCAGAAATTATATTCATTTAATTCAACACTCAGCTTTTTAGCTGTTTCTTTTATGCCCCGCGGAGGGGTAAACCCGGTAGAAAGCACAACCATATCGAAATTTTCTTCTTTAAGGTTCCCTGACTCGTCGGCATAAGTTATTTTCAGATCTTTATTTCGCTGCATCTCGCGCACGCAGGACACAGAACTCCTCACATACCTTATCCCGTACTCATTTTTCGCCCTTTCGTAGTATCTCTCGTAGTCTTTCCCCATAGTACGGACATCCATATAAAATATCGCGATATCCAGATCATTGTTCCGGTCCTTTGATATCATGGCCTGCTTGGCAGCGTACATACAGCAAATGCTCGAACAGTAACCCTGCCCGCAGGACACATCACGTGAACCGACACACTGTATCATGGCGACCTTTTTTGGTATCTTTCCGTCGGAAAAACGTTTTGGAAGTCCCCCCGTTGCAGCAGAATAACTCAGCATCCGCTCGTATTGTACACTCGAGACCACGTTTTTATACCTGCCGATGCCGTACTCGCCTCTGCGTTCGGCCTGAAACGGCTCGAAACCGAACCCGAGGACAATAGCACCTGCTCTCAGCTTCTTTTCCTTCTCGATGTCACCCAGATAGATTGCGCCAGGACCGCAAACTTTCAGGCACTCGCCACATTTTGTGCACACGCTGTCGTCAATTGTATAGGACCGCGGTATGGCCTGGGGAAAGGGCATGTAAACAGCTTTACGCTTTTCTATACCGCCTCCAAGCTCACTTTGAGTTTCAGCCGGACACACTTCGGCACATTTTCCGCACAGTGTGCATTTGTCAGAAGCAATGTATTTCGGCTTTTGGATATAGGAAACTTTAAAATTGCCCGCACTTCCCTTCAGGCTTTTGATCTCGCAGCTGGTTAAAAGCTCGATGTTCTCGTTATAATCGCTTTCATATATAGGGCAGTAGGCAGGAGGCTTCGGGCTAAGGAAGCAGACGCCGCAGGAGTTTGTTGGAAATGTCCTGTCCAAAAGCGGAAAAAAACCGCCTATCGCCGGAGCATTATCAAGCACGGATACCCGGTGGTTTTTCTCGGCGAGCAGGAGAGCCGACTGCATACCGGCTATTCCGGCCCCGATTACCAGCACATTTTTTGTTTTAATTTCAGTCATAATGTCATCTTTAAATAAGATCTAAAGACCCCAGTACAGGGACGGGGTCGATCACATGCTTTGACCACCATTTGTTCCTGCCCGGCAGGCCCATGGCCGTACCCATCAACTCGGTCATATACAAAACGGGGATACCCTTGTGGGCCCTGCGTGACTGCCTCATGTCCAGGTTTATCTGGCACAACCCGCATCCCGTCATAAGCACGTCAGCCCCGGCCTCCAGCGCCATGCCTGTTATCCTGTCCGTTATATCCTTTGCCATGCGGCCGTGGGTCATGCCCAGGTCTGCCCCGCAGCAGTCGATTTTGTATGACCAGTCCAGCGGTTGCGCGCCTAAAGCCTCGACTATGTTATCAAGAAAAACAGGGTTTTCATAATCACCCATCTTGACGATTTCCGGGGCGCGCACCATCAGACAACCGTAATAGGATACTACCTTGAGCCCTGAGAGCGGTCTTTTAACAAAGCTTTTAAGTTTTTTAAGCCCGATGTAATCCAGAATCACCTGATGGGTCGTTTTTACGACCAGGTCTTCGCTGTATTTAAACCCAATTGTATTCTCAAGAGTTTCCTTCATTCTCGAACCGCTCGAAAGCGCGTGCTGCGCGCGCTTTATAGCATTGAAGCAGGCAGGGCACGGGACAGCAAGAGGCAGCCCGCATTCCTGCGCTTTCTGTACGTTTCTCGCCGGCAGAACAAGCCCAAGCAGCCTGCTCAGGCTGTGCGCCGCGGCACCACCGCAGCAGTTCCAGCCGCTGATTTCGACAAGACTGATGCCCAGTTTTTTAAATACCTCTTTCAGGGAAAGCGTGTATTCAATCCCTGTCGAGTGCACGGTGCAGCCGGGATAATACCCCAGTTCAAGGACATTGCCCCCGGTTTTTGACCCCCCTGCTTTGTTTTGTGTCTCATTGATAACAGAGCCCATCTGATAACCTTTTATTAAAAAATCGAATCTCTATCTTTTAGTTCACCCTTTACTTTCTTCCTGCGGCAAACCGGTATCATAAACTTTATCAAAAATCCGTCTGTACCCTTTTACTCCCTTGATCCACTTCGGCAGCATCGGCAGTTTCCCTTTTGCGAAAAGTGTCAGGCCTGAGGGGATATTTGAAAAAAGATCCAAACTCCTGAGGATATAAGTTATAAAAAAAGTTACCTCATGCAGCCTGCCCCATCTCCTGATCGACCCCACAAACTCCTCATGGAGAAGGACAACCCGTTTTTCCGCTTCGTATGACAGGCCGGCTTCTCGTGACATTTCGCGGAGGGTGTCCATGACCTCGCTCATGTCCACTTCATTCGGGCATCGGACCCCGCATGTCATGCAGGAAACACACAACCAGATTGCGTG
>DRHN01000022.1 GCA_011049595.1 Spirochaetota bacterium
GTGTCAATGTAGTGGGCCTTGAATCACAGAGCAGTGATGTGATCAAACTGCACGCTGAACTGTTTAAAAAACACGGGATCACGACGATCCGGAATTTTGACGCCCTGAACGATGTCGACAATCTTGACTATAGCGGGCGCTGCATTGTTGATGCGGGCCTGAAGCACGAGATCTGCATAACGCTCATGTCCCTGCCGCCCGGTGTTGAAGGTGCTCACACACCGGAATTCTACCACGGTGTACTGAAAAACATACTCGACGCGGGGATACCTTTTGACTCTCTGTGCTTCAAGGATGCCTCGGGTACTGCAACACCGCAGACAGTGTACACGACGATAAAAAAGACAAGGGCAAAGCTGAGCAACAAGATACCGATCCGGTTCCACACCCATGAAACAGGAGGCACAAGTGTAGTCTGCTCAAGAGCAGCTATTGAAGCCGGGGCCACCGGGATTGACTGTTCAATGGCGCCAGTGTCCGGAGGGACTTGCCAGCCCGATATTGTGGTCATGTGCCACGCGCTTAAAGGTACGGAATATGACCTTGGATTTGATATCGCCAGGCTGATAAAGGTAGAAAAAGTTTTTAAGGATTGCATGAAGGATTACGAGGACCTGCCGGAGGCTGCCCGGGTCGAACCGATGATGTTTTTTTCACCCATGCCGGGAGGGGCCCTCACTGCAAACACGCAGATGATGAGAGACAGCAATATCCTTGACAGGTATCCTGCCGTGATCGCGAGTATGGGTGAAGTGGTGAGAATGGGAGGTTTCGGGACTTCAGTAACACCGGTTTCCCAGTTTTATTTCCAGCAGGCTTTTAATAATGTGATGGTCGGGCCGTGGAAAAAGATCGCTGAAGGATACGGCAAGATGGTGCTTGGTTATTTCGGAAAAACCCCTGTTGCGCCTGACCCTGAAATAGTGAAGCTTGCCTCCGACCAGCTCAACCTGGAGCCGACAACGAGAAGTCCGCGTCTTATCAACGACGATGACCCGTCAAAAGGAGCAGAAGTCGCAAAAAGGATACTCGAGGAGAACGGGCTTCCCGTAACGGATGAAAATATTTTCATTGTCGCGACATGTAAAGAAAAGGGCGTTATCTACCTCAAAGGCGAAGCCCGGGTCAGCGTTAGAAAGAAAAGTCTGCTGAAAGGGGACGGTAAGGGTGAACTGAAAAAACCGCCAGTTAAACCCGACAATCTGAGAAGCTTCGACGTTTATGTGGACGATGAGTATTTCAAAGTGGAAGTCAACGATCTCTACAAACCAAACCAGGGGTTTTTGAATTTTTACAGCTCCGTTTCCGCGAACCCTGATCAGTCTGCCGCGTCTTTATCCTCTCCCCCGGGCAAGGGGAACAAATCTTCAATCCAGGCAAGCGAGGGTGAAACTGCTGTAACAGCACCTCTTCCTGGTACGATTATCCGTTATGAGAAACAGGTCGGCGACAGGGTCAAAGTTGGAGATACAATAGCGATAATCGAAGCCATGAAAATGAACAACAACATAGATTCTTCTTGTGACGGGGAAATTACACAGATCCCGTTTAAAGCCGGGAGTAATCTTGCCAAAGGCGACATAATCTGCATTATTAAGTGCTCCGAGTAGGACCTGGTTTCCCTGTCTTTTTGGGGGATATGATCGAGCGAGCGGGTGGTCCGCATCAGGGGGTACGGGTGGGCAGGTATAACATCCTTCATTTCACGGAACTTGATTCAACAAACCTCTACGCGCTGCGAAACCTGGACAGCTTACCCGATAAACAGGTCATTGTAGCGGAAATACAGACAGGCGGCAGAGGCAGGTTTAAGCGAAAGTGGGTCTCCCATATACCTGATAACCTGTACATGAGTCTGGTGCTAAAACCGGAAGACCCCGAAGCATGGGTGCGGGCCCCTCTTCCAAGCCTGACGCAGTACATGGCTGTCGTGATATGCGAGGTAATGCTGTTATATGGGGCCGATACATCGCTGAAATGGCCGAATGATGTTATGGTTAAAACCTCAAAGATTGCCGGGCTTTTAGGTGAAAGCGTTGTTCAGGGGCGCCGGCTTAAAGGTTATGTTCTCGGCGCAGGGGTAAACCTGAACATGACAGCCCTGGATCTTGAAGGCATTGACAAGCCGGCTGTATCACTCAACCAGATATCCGGGGCCGCGGTGGACCCTGAAGAGTTTTTATCCGCTTTGCTCGATGAATTTTTTAATGGATATGATGAGTTTATTGAAATGGGGTTTTGCTCGATCAGGGACAGGTATATTGAAAAGTGCGCATTTATGGGGGAAAAGATCACGGTGTCGACTTACGATGGCCAGGTCATCGGAGATGCCGCGGGCTTCAGTGACGACGGAGCATTGTTAATTATCAATGATAATGGAGAGATGGTAAATATAACCGCCGGGGATGTTAATTAGCCTGCGCAGCCGGAATTAACCCCTTCATGATGTCTTCATTATTTGATCGGACCGTATCCCCGAATTTCTGTATAACATTGATAAAAAATTTCAGTTTGTCTCTCAGTACACGATTTAAAGCCGGTTTAAACAGCCTGCAGAGAAAGTCAAGGAATGAATTATTTACCAGGACCCAGAACTCGATGTCAGTCATGATCGAGGTGTCTGTAATTTCCTCATAATAAACCGAAGCGATGACATCGGCGCTTATCTGCCCGATCATTTTGCTCACAATCACACCACGCCCCCCGAATTCCCTGAAAGTCTCTTTTTTTTGCAACAGCTTGAAGTTGCCGGCAAGGCCGCCATCGTCTTCGGCGTAAAACCTGTCCCTGCCCGTAGATTCGATCCTCAAAGAATGGATGCCGTATTTGTTCAAAATTTCTGAAGCATAGTCCATATTGTCGAGAAAGTAATCCATTTCTTCAGACGAAAGAGCAAGTTTAAAACCTGCCGCCTTTTGATAAAAAGTCGGGTTTGATTTGACATTCTTTAAATCGGTACCTCTGCCTGCAGCAGGGGAAAATATTATGGTAATAAATATAATTATAAAAAATGACTTTTTGTTGTGAAACACCTTAATGACCCGCTGCCGGTTTTAGCTGTGCGCACCAGGAGATAAATGTAATAATCATGGA
>DRHN01000023.1 GCA_011049595.1 Spirochaetota bacterium
ACCCGGCCAACGAGGAGATCAGAAAAAATACAGGAGTAGCCAACATCGGCTACGGTCTTCCTATGTCCGGAGGCTGGGCTTTGACTATGGTTTCCTCGAGTAAAAACAAGGAAGCTGCGTGGGAATACATGAAATTTATGGCTTCCGCGGAAAACGATCTTTTCTTCTTTAGAGAGTACGGAAAAGGCCCGAGCGTAAAGGCAACGTACAAGGATCCTTCTCTCGAGGATATCTATGGCGAGTGGCTTACAAACCAGTCGGAAGCGATCGCAGCTGCCGTGTCAGCCGGAAAGATATCGACCATGGGTGAGTTCTACGGCGGTGATTTCTGGGTCTTCGCGAACCAGACGATGAACGGTCAGCTTGAAGCCCGGGAGGGAGCTAAAATGATGATAAAGGAGATGAGCGGGATACTCGAGCGCGCCGGATACAAACAAAAGTGATATGCTCAAGTCAGGAGGGGCGTCGTCCGGCGCCCCTCTTTCTTTAATTTTTCAATTACTTTTTTGTTGTAGTAAGGGACCGACCATGAAAGAGAAATATTTGAAGTGGATTCTGCTCGCACCCGCCCTCATAATTATTATAAGTCTCGTTATCTATCCGCTTTTCTACGCGTTACGGGGCAGTTTTTTCCTTTACCGTTATGGGAAACCGATGAACTTTGTCGGGTTCAACAACTATCTGGAGCTGTTCAAAAACCCACTGTTCTACAATTCCCTGAAAAACACCGGTATATACGTAGGTGTTGCTGTTCCTGTTGAGTTAATCCTCGGGCTGGTCCTGGCGCTTATCATGAACAGAAAGCTCGGGAACTTCAGGGGAATTGTCAGGGCAGCGCTGACCATACCTATGTTCATAGCCCCGATCGTCGTGGGCATTATATGGAGAATGATGTACAACCCGCAGTACGGTCTGTTCAACTGGGTACTCGGGACCAGGGGGTTTGCCCCGACCGGGGGCGTGAAATATGCAATATTTTTTGTTGTACTGGCGGATATATGGCAGTGGACGCCCTTCATGTATATTATAATCCTTGCTGCCCTGCAATCGGTCCCGCGTGACGTGATCGAAGCATCTTTGATCGACGGCGCGAACAGGCGGCAGCAGCTGTTCCGCATTATCATTCCTACGATTTCCTACGCCCTTGTTATCGCATTCACGCTGCGGTTTATGGAAGCGACAAAGGCCCTCGATATAATTTATACCATGACCATGGGGGGGCCGGGCGGGGCAACGGAAACCGCGAGCTACATGATATTCAGGAACGCTTTTAACGATCTCCGGATAGGCACCGCTACAGCTTATTCATGGATGGTCACCATAATTATTGGAGGTTTTATCGCCTTTTTTATTGGATGGTTCAACAGGAGGTTCGAGATTGTCTGATAAAGCACAAAAAAAACGGATGGCCGGCAACACGGCTATAAAACTATCGGTCGGGGCTTTTACTGTTCTTTATCTCATCCCTGTATACTGGGTTATCGTGACTTCCTTTAAACCCGAGATGAAAGCGCTCTCCTGGCCGCCCCAGTTTATCCCGAAAAAGCTGGTGCTTGACAACTACAGGGCTGTTTTCGAGTTTAAATCCATTTTCTGGTACATGAAAAACAGCCTTATAATATCTATAGGCTCTGTGTTTATATCCATGGTAGTCGGGAGCCTTGCCGCCTATTCGTTCGCCCAGCTGAAGTGGAAAAGAAAGACAAAAAAGAACTTGCTCCTCTGGATCGTGAGCCTTAAGATCATGCCTCCTATTGCCATCGCCATCCCTATCTTCTTTATATTCGCGGCCCTGAAATTGATCGACACCTATATAGGAATGATATTTGCGTATATCTTTTTCAACCTCCCATTTGTGATATGGCTGGCCTACGGTTTTTTTAAAGATCTGCCGAAAGAGATCATTGAAGCTGCCTTGATGGACGGGTGCGGTATTATTAAAATGTTTTTAAAAGTCGTAATCCCCCTGACAGCGCCCGGTTTGATAACCGTGTGTTTACTCACCTTTATGGCATCGTGGAACGAGTTCCTTTTCGCCGTCAAGCTGACAGCTTTTAACACCCGCACGCTTCCGGTATTGATCAGCGGTTTCATCATAGACAGGGGCCTTTTGTGGGGCCAGCTCTGCGCGGTCGCCACGATCTCGGTCATCCCGGTAATAATCGTCGCGCTGTTCATACAGAAGTACATCGTTTCAGGCCTGACTTTCGGCGCGGTTAAATAGCAACCCGGTTTCTATTTAATTCACTCTTTTATCACACTGTACG
>DRHN01000024.1 GCA_011049595.1 Spirochaetota bacterium
AAGCCTCCCGACGGTAAGTGAACCCCAGAGCGCTGAAGTCAGGTATGCGGCTACGATTTTATCCGCCAGGCCAAGAGTATACGCGTAAGTGTAGATCCAGCCCGCGAAAGCGAGTTCACCTCCAACGTGCAGAAAAAAGAAAAATGATATTATCCCGACAAGGAAATAATCGCCGCGTTTCGATTCCTTATCTCCTGTATGCGTCTTGATCTCAGGCGCGGATATGCTTGACAGAAAAACTACCGAAGGAAACAATATCAAGGCTAAAACCCGGAAAACCCAGTCAATGTCACCGGTGCTGCTTATGACCCGCCCCACGATAAGCGGCGATATAAATGCCCCGAGTGCAAAACAGAAATGAAGGCCGTTCATAAAGGGGGCCACCCTGCTGCCGTGCACCCACACAAGGAGGATATTGCACCCCACATCCAGCATCCCGCCTGCCAAGCCTACTACAACCAGAATAACGATCAATAAATACAGGGCCGGTATAAAAGGCACGATTACCATCATTATCATTATTGTGAACAGCGCGGAGACTACAACAGGACGGCCGGGTATTCGATCGTATAACCTCCCCCCCAGCAGCGACCCAAGAAGATACCCGAAGGAATGAGCTGTAAACAAATAACTGATCCGGCTCAATTTCACCCCGGTCTGCTCCGCAAGCCCCGGCAGTGTCGGGCCGAGAACGGCAACAGTAAGCCCGAGGGAGAGCGAAGTAATAAAATACGCAGCCGTCCTCGTTATCACAATTTTTTTACCGCTCAGGGGCCTGTCCCCCCAACGGATCTTTTCGGAAATACTCATATGCAATCCTTTGCTTGACCTGGTGTTTAATTCCGGCTTTCCTGCTTTCAGGCATAAACATTAATTTGCTGGAAACCTTCTTTATTTCAAGAATGCTGCTTATCAGCACCAGGCTGTATACTAATCCAATAACAGTAAAAATACAACATCAAACCGATCAATTAAGGAACGTCCGTGTTTTCTCACAAGCGCTGTTCGAAAATCATTGACAGCACAACCCCGTCATATAAAATTCAACAAAGTTAAAAAGTTTCGGAACAGGACAATGACCCTGCGCGCGGTTAATAAACATACTGGAAGGTACAGGGCATTAGACCAGGGGATTAAGATGAAAAGGTACGGTTTAAAACTGGACCCTGACGGGTGGTTCGGTATTTCGGATTCCGAATGGATAAACAGAGGATCCACCGCTCTATTGGTTATTGACATGCAAAGATACGACGCGGACAGAACCTGGTCCCTGATAGGAACAAGAGGTACGGGAACATCCGATGATTCTTCCGATTACTATTACGACAGGATCGAGCGCACGGTGGTACCTTCCATCAAACGTCTGCTCGACTGTTTCCGCTCTAACAAACTGCCTGTGTTTCACCTGTTTTTCGCAAGTGACGTGCCAGGTGCACCTGATATGCCTCCTTTGTGGAAGCTACGTTTTGACCAGCACGCCGAGGACTCCGGGAACCGCTATACCCCGGAAACAGGCCTCCCTGAAATGGGAATAATCGATGATTTAAAACCGTCTCCGGGGGAACCCGTCCTTTCAAAAGTCACAGGCAGCGCGTTTGCATCGACCAGGCTGGATGTAATTCTCAGGCACATGGGGATCAGGGCTTTTGTAGCCTGCGGGGTTTGGATGAACTCCTGTGTTGAGGACACGATCCGCGCGGGCTGTGACCTGGGGTACCTTGTAACCCTTGCAGAGGACGGGGCAGCAGCACCCGATGAAAAGTTCCACAAAGCCTGTGTCCGCGTGCTTGGGGAAATGTACTGCCAGGTGCGGAACACAGATTGGGTTATCAACAGATTGAAAGCTGATCAAAAATGAACAATGGAGGCAGATCATGCCGCATGTTCCGGACAGCAGCATACAGGCGTGGGTAGCGAAGGCCGAAAATACCGGGCTTTTTACCGGAGAAGGGTTTTCAGAAAATGTTTTACAGCATTCCGCTGTGAAATCTTTGCTTTACCCTTTATCAGTTCAGAAGAACAACCAGGCTGTCTACGCCCTGCTCAAAATGAACGGGCAGAATATAATGGGTATATTCGGAAACAAACACACTGGAGTTGGTTTTGAAGGTACCGAGAGGAATATCAGCCCTGATCTCTATGCCTTTTTTTGTCCATTGACCCACAAAAACGCTGTGCTGATAAGAAAAACTCTGCCATTTACGGCGCCGTCGTTAATTGCCGGAACAAAAGCGACCATCGGTCTCGGCGACCGGCTCGGTATTGCGGGCCCTGGGCACATCCGCATGGTCAGAGGGCATAGTGCAGCTCCGGTTCTTGCTCAGCAGTCCATACGGGAGACCGATCTAACACAGAGAACCTACGAGGATGTTTTGGACTCTTCAACCTGGGCGGTTTTTCAGGAAGGTTATACCGGGCCGTGGGGAGCGGACGGGGACCATATAAAAACCGAAGAGCGGGTCAGGAAGATCTTGAAGGTCGGTTTTACTATGATTACCGCTGATGTTTCGGACCATCTGAAAAATGAGATCAGCGTCATGACTGAAACCGAAATATTAAACGTGTATAAAGGCCTGGATGAAGATTATCGAAAGAGAATAGAAAAAAAATATTTACCTGTTGAGCTGGAGCTCGACATCGGTGAGTCCATAGCTTTTTCAAACTTAGACCTGGCCAGGATATCTCTTACATATAAAGAGGCGATAGAACACGCAGAAAGGCTTTACAATGCAGCGGTGGATGAAAAAGGGGAAGATGCCTTTGATTTTGAATTGTCCGTGGATGAATCTTCGGCACCGACCTCGCCCCAGGCACACCTGTTTATCGCTAACGAGATCTGCGAAGCAAACATAAAAGTATCATCGGTAGCCCCGCGTTTTGTGGGGGAGTTTCAAAAAGCGATCGACTATATTGGAGACCTCGATGCATTTAAGCGTTCATTCCGAACTCACGCCGCGCTTGCCAGATATTTTGGTTATAAAATTTCGGTCCATTCGGGGAGCGATAAGTTTTCGGTTTTTCCTGTAATCGGGGAACTCAGCCGAGGTCGTTTTCATATAAAGACCTCCGGTACAAACTGGCTCGAAGCCGTAAAAGTCATTGCCCGCAAAGATCCCGGTCTTTACCGTGAACTCCACAGGAAGGCATTGCTGACTTTTGACAGAGCAACAAAATACTATCATGTTACCACCAACATAAAAAAAGTACCGGATCTGTCAACTCTGAGGGATGGACAGCTCCATGAGCTTTTCAACAACCCGGATGCCAGACAGCTGATCCACATTACCTATGGAGAAATCCTTAGTGACCCTTTATTTAAAGAAAGGTTTTTCTACTCTATCGAAAAACACATCGAGGAGTACTGGAAGTCTTTGGAGGCACATGTAGGCCGGCATCTGGATCTTTTAGGAGTTTAGAAGACACATCGATATGAGAGCCTGTTATCGAATACTGTCTTTACGAATCACACCGAACCAAAATCCGGCAGGGATGAGCCGTATTCATAAGCAGCTTCATAAAGCGCCATGATATTTTCAGGGGGAACATCGGGCTGTATATTGTGAACGGCCGCAAAAACAAAACCGCCGCCCGGGCCGAGGTCGAGGACCCTTCTTTTTACTTCCCTTCTGACTTCCTCAACTGAGCCGAAGGGTAGAATATTCTGTGTATCACAGCCTCCCCCCCAGAATACAATATCGTTCCCGTATTTGTTTTTTAAGTGATTTGTGTCACTCATTTTTTTTGATGAAACCTGGACGGGATTTAGAATATCAACACCGATGTCAATTAAATCCTCTATAAAAAGAGTAACATCCCCGCAGGAATGGTAAAAGATCTTTGCGTCTGTTTTTTTCTTTATAAATTTTATTAATTCTTTGTGTCTCGGTTTTACAATATCTCTGTACATATCGGGCGAGATAAGAGGGGCATCCTGTGTGGCGAGATCGTCCGATATTACCATAACATCCAGATAAGGACCCGCGGCACTTAAATAAGCATCAAGTCTTTTTTTCTGGGTATAGAGCACCTTATCCAGCAAGTTTTCTGCATAGTCCCGGTTTATGATCAGGTCCATTAAAAAATTATCGAATCTTCTTAAAGCCCATGCCTGTTCAAACAGCCCGTAGCCGGTGACATCCGACACCACACAGTATTCTGTTTGCTCGGCCAGGTATCTCGAACGTTCATGCCACCGTGCAGCGTTACCGCCGTTAACCCTGTCGGGCCACTCAAAGTTTTCGAGTTCTTCAACCGATGATTCTTTTAAAGGAAAATCCACCGGGTCATAGTAATAGCTGCCCTTCGGCATTTTCCAGGTCACCCCCCAATCGTCAACATATGTATTGTCGGGGTATCTATCCGGGTCCCACTCTTCAGGCAGGTTAAAGTAAACACACCTCGTATCGACATTGAATTTTTCCAATATCCGTTCATCGGGCACGACATGAGCTCTGCTGAAAACCATGGTTTGGCTTTCAATGCCCACCACCTTTTTCAAACTTTCATAGGCTTCCACTTCTACGGTTGTCATGCTGCCGCCGAAGTCGATGGGAACACGATCGGGTTTCCTGTGCTCCAATGCGTGTAACACTCTTTCTCTCGAGTTCATAATTTTTAATATTTTTCCTCTGTTTAATCAGGATAACTGCTCCCAGCTCCCATGTGTCCGGATCAACGATCTGTGGGCCGGGCAGAGCTTTGATATCCACTGCCGATTAATTATTCCGGTTTTAAAATTATTTTTAGTCCCTGTTTTGATTCGCACTTGTTAAATGCTTCCCGCCATTCAGAAAGAGGGAAAACATCTGTTATGACCGGTTTGGTCAGTACTTTTTCCCGGGCCATGAGTAAAAGACTTTTTCGCCAGGCGGTCCATCTCTGGCTGAATGTTCCAGTGAGCTTCACCTCTTTGAATGCTATTTTTTCAAAGTCCACGTTTATCGGTTTATAAAAAAGGCCCACCTGCGTATACTTTCCCTGTTTGCGGATGATATCCAGCCCCATATCAACAGCTGAACCGGCACCTGAACACTCTAAAACAATATCAGCCCCATAGCCGCCGGTCAATTGCCGCACCAGACTGACCGGGTCCTTTTCTTCCAGGTTCACAACGTGATCGGCACCGAGTTCTTTTGCTTTTAACAAACGTCCGGAATCTTTTTCGGTCCCTATGACTATTACCTGCGCGCCGAACGCCTTTGCGAGCTGCATTGACAAAATGCCGATGGGGCCGGGACCGGTTATTGCCACATTGTCCCCGGCACTTACCCCTGTAAGCTCGGCGACACCGTGTACACAGCATGCAAGAGGCTCTGTCAATGCCCCTGCTAAAAAATCAACATTATCAGGAAGCCTGTGCAGGCGATCTTGAGGCACAACGGTGTACCGCGCAAACGCACCGTCAACCCAGAACCCGCTTATTTTACGCTCCGGGCAAAGATTATAGTAGCCGGTACGGCAATACACACATTGACCGCAGATGCTCGCGGAAGGTTCCGCCGTCACCCTTTCTCCGGTCTTCCATCCTGTCACCCCGTCGCCAAGTTTCGAGATGGTGCCTGAAAATTCATGGCCGACTATAACCGGAGGCTTTATGGGCACTTTGACGTCTGAATGAAAAATATGAAGATCCGACCCGCATATTCCGGCAGCTTTTACTTCAACGACCACCTGACCGGGGCCCGGTTCCGGGTCCGGAGTTTCTCTCAACTCCATGTTCCCGTCGCCGATGGCTGTTTTGAAAAGACCGATCATAGCTCTTGTCTCTTTTTATCAATTTATTTAAAAATCAACAAAGGTAAAAGTATTTCCGAGGGCCATCCAGTGGACAGAGTCCCCGCCTATTTTATAATAATTTTGCAGCCCGATAATCGAAAAAGCTGAAATATACGCGCGGACAATTTAGATTACCGGCCCGCGACCGTTCTTTCAGCTCAAACTTTCTGATTCCTTTTCAACGGCATCGAACTTTTCGATCGTATCTAAAACCTCGAAATCTATCCGGATCGAGCGCTGCTCCTGACCGTTGATCAAAGGAAGCTTTTTATCTTTTCTCAACTTTCCCCTGCCAACCGGCGGTGCCGTACCGGGCTCCAGACCCAGAACGTAAAACCCTTTTCGGGGCATTTTCCATTCCGTCAACACCGGCAGATCAGCCGTGTTGTACCTCAATACGATCCCGAGAGGAGTCGAATCACCAATATCGGTGTTTAAAAGAGCAATAAGTGTGTTTCCATCCTTATCGGTTTTAAGGGTGTGGAAAAAGACCTTTTCCTCATACCCTTCCTGCGGGCCCGGAAAAGAAAAACATTCTTCGATCCCCCGGTCATTTTTAGCATGCTCTGTCATTGGCTCGGTTTTTGCGACCGGCCCCACTATCCTGGCATTGGGCCCCAAAAGCGGGAAACCGAAATTTATGTGGTAGAGCATCAAAAGCGGTTGAGGTTCAAACCCGTGGTTCTCGATCAGGTCTACAAGCCCGAACCCGTTCATCCCAAGCCTGGTCTCGATCGTCCTGGTCAGGCTGACATTCTCGAACAGGGCTTTGGCCTCCCTTATCTTTCCTTTCAGGGAAATAATAAACTCATCCCCTTCCCATTTCTGATCGATGCTGAGGTTCTCCGCGGCCGAGTTCGACACACGCCCGTGGATACCGAATTCCTCACCCATATCGTCTCCGGGGTGACCCGCGTTCGTTATTCCGCAGGTAGTCAGAAGCCCGACAAAAAAGCTCCTGAGCCAACCCAGACCGGGTTCTTCAAAATATGCCGGGGATGTGATGCCGGTACCCGAACAAAAAGTGAGTGATTTTCCCTGAAAAAAGGCTTCAGGTATATCCATACCCCTCCCTGGAAGCACAGTAAAATGCAGGCCGCTCCCTGTCATGACCCGGATCCCTTTCACACCCTCAGCTTTCCCTTCGTTGTAGGTAAAAGGCCTGGCGCCGGCTACCTGAAGCGGGTCACCGATAACAGACAACAATTCTTCTTTTTTCCATTCCCTTCCAAGATAATTCGCCATTTGAAATCCCCTTTTATGAGTTGTTTATAACTGCCGGTTTAACCGGCTCGTCATGTACCCCGAATCTGCCGGGCAGGCCAGGTGCTGCCGGCCGCGGCTAAGACGAGTTCAGTCCATATTCTTCATCCTCCACTATCTTGTAAATTTCAGCAATTGTTTTCTGATCAAGCTCCGACCCGGGATCATGCTGTAATAGATCGCGCGCTTTCAGCGCAGCTCTTTTATCCGCCCGAAGAGAACCCTGATTTGTCCAATTTTCATGCGTTACCCTGCTGGACAGCTCCGGCTGAAAAAGTTCCTCCCTGAAAAAGTTCAGGGTATGCTCCGTGTCAAGAAAATGACTTCCGGGACCTTTGTTTATTATCAGGTCGGAGCTTGATCAGAAAACAATTGCTGAAATTTACAAGATAGTGGAGGATGAAGAATATGGACTAAACTCGTCTTAGCCGCGGCCGGCAGCACCTG
>DRHN01000025.1 GCA_011049595.1 Spirochaetota bacterium
AAAATCCAAGTCCTTCACACCCTCGAGAGGCTGACACGATAAGAGAGTTAATTCCGATTACCTCCCCGTTAAGATTTATTAGAGGGCCTCCACTGTTGCCCGGTCATTGCCGATAATTACTCCACTCCCTAAAGCTTATATCGGCACTTCTCTTTGCCGAGGATGTCCGAAATAGTAATAGTGAGATCTCTGTACGACTGTACCCGTAATCTCAATATGAACAACTGTCGGCATTAACAAGTGTGCAACCGTACTTATGGAATTCGCGAAACTACCTTCGTCTTTTATTACAATTGTTTCCCCGCCCAACGCCTCAAAAACCCCCTGTTCTCTCAACTCTCCAAGTATTCTTCCACTTCTTCGGTCCCAACAGTTGTTCCGGGAAGAGAAAATGAAGGGATAATCGCATGTGTTGTCCTGCAGTAAGTACACAGGCAACGAAATATATGTATGTGTTCACTGTAGTAATATTTTTTATACTTTGCGTGTTTCTTGAGGGATCCTGCTTGCCGGCAGGCAGGGCAAATCGTGTTTGAGAATAATTCGTAAAAATCTTTTACAAGTTTGTTGAAGTTGTAGCTTTCTTTTTGAATATAGAGCATTATGATGATTGTGTTGTTTAGGGTTGGGCAGTTTTGCGTCATACCCAGGACAGGCCCTAGTGACCTTCATCGCAGTGGGCCACACAAGGAATCATATACCGCTTCATATTTCTCACACCCTTTCTCTGCATAGGTAAAATTCACAATCTCCTGAAAAGACAGGAACTTTTTTTCGTTTTCGATATTCCTCATCCCATCGAATATCACCTTTAATTGAGAACCCGAATCCTGGCTATCAATCGGTGAATTAATCTTTCGGCCACCGGGCTCACTTATACCCCCTATCCAGTTTCATTCTTTTCAACCTCAGGGCATTGGTAAGCACAGAAATAGACGAAAGCGCCATTGCAGCAGCTGCGATTGCAGGATTGAGGAGAAAGCCGAATAGTGGGTAGAGCACTCCTGCCGCAATGGGGATACCGGTGATATTGTAGCCAAAAGCCCAGATCAGGTTCTGCTTGATATTCCTCAAGGTCGCAGCGCTGAGCTTGTATGCCATGACCACATCAAGTATGTCATTCTTCATCAGCACTATCTTTGCAGATTCAATAGCCACATCAGTGCCGGCCCCTATGGCAACTCCCACATTCGACTGTGTCAAAGCTGGAGCATCGTTGATTCCGTCACCCACCATGGCCACATTATACCCTTCGTCCTGAAGCTTCTTCACTTCCTTAGATTTATCTTCCGGAAGGACCTCCGCTAAAACCCTGTCTATACCCACTGTCCGGGCAATAGCTTCAGCGGTTCTGCTATTATCACCAGTCAGCATGGCCACCTTGATCTTCAATTTATGCAACTCTTTTATCGCTTTTTCACTGTTCTCTTTTAAGATATCAGCCACGGCTATAATCCCGATCAGGTTTTTGCCCCTGGCGATAAACATGGGAGTCTTCCCTTCATCGGCCAAACGAATTGCGTCCTCGCGGGCTATATTCATGTCAATCATTTTTTCATTCATCAATTTCTCGTTGCCAAGAAATATTTTTGATTTGTTTATGATGACCTCAATCCCATGACCGGGGATCGCATTGAAGCTTGATACTTCTAAAAGCTCCAGTTTTTTTTCTTCGGCCTCATTTACAATTGCCTCCGCCAGAGGGTGTTCTGATTTCTTTTCTCCGCTGGCGGCAACCCGGAGTATTTCATCCTCTCTGTGGTTGTTGAAGGAAATGATATCGGTAACCCTGGGTTTCCCCTGCGTAAGGGTTCCCGTTTTATCAAATACAATGAAATCGATTTTACGGAAATTCTCCAGAGCTTCGGCATTTTTTATGAGGATACCGTTTTTCGCTCCTCTGCCGGTTCCAACCATTATCGATGTGGGTGTGGCCAGTCCCAGCGCGCATGGGCAGGCAATTATCAGAACCGCAATCACCGCGGTAAGGGTAAAAATCAGAGGCCCGCCAACAAGAGCGACCCCAAAAACGGTTCCGGTGAGAGCCCAGACAATCCCAGTAACGAGGGCGATTCCAATCACACCCCAGGTAAAGTAACCAGCAACAGTGTCGGCCAAACGGGCAATCGGCGCTTTCGACCCCTGAGCTTCTTCAACCAGCTTGATGATCTGGGCAAGGGCGGTGTCTTTGCCAACCTTTTCCGCCCTGAATTTGATTGAACCGGTCTTATTCAAAGTCGCCGCTGCCACCTTTAAGCCGGGGTATTTCTCAACCGGTATACTCTCACCGGTGAGCATCGATTCGTCCACCGCTGTCTTTCCATCCACGACCTCACCGTCGACGGGGATTTTTTCCCCTGGTTTAACAATTACCACGTCACCAACCTGGACTTCGGAGACAGGCACCTCTTCTTCAACACCATCCACTTCAATGATTGCCGTCTTTGGAGCAAGCCCCATCAGTTTCTTTATGGCTTCCGAGGTCTTCCCCTTGGTGACCACTTCTAAAAACTTGCCCAGCAATATCAGGGTAATGATAACCGCAGCGGTCTCAAAATAGAGACTCTTTGCGAATTTCCCTGTGGGGTCCATGTTCAGAACTACCAGTGCGGTGCTGGCGTAACTGTAGAGATAAGCAGCACTGGTTCCCAGCCCAATAAGCGAGTCCATATTGGGTGAGCCCCGAAAAAGATTGGGAAACCCGACACTGTAAAATCTCCTGCCGGCAATAATCATTGGAATGGAGAAAATTGCCTGAAACAGAGCAAAACGAATTGGAAAAGCCCCAGGCCTCACGAATCCGGGTAGAAGGCTCTCGCTTATTAGGTCTACCATCGCCACGTACAAAATGGGCAGGGTAAATATCGCCGCCCATATAAACTGTCTTTTCAGCTGCCCGATTTCCTTTTCCCTGGCTTTTCTTTCAACATCTGCAGCATCCTCCCCGACCTCGATGAGCTCCGGTTTGTATCCAGCTGCGGTGATGGCTCTGATAACCTGTCTGGTGCTGAGCTTGTTTTCGTCGTAGGAAACCCGTGCGTATGAGTTGGGATAGTTCGTTTCTACCTTTATCACACCTTGCAGTTTTTCGACCGCTTTTTTCACTACTCCGGCACAGTGATCCGAACTCATTCCTATGACCTTGAATTCTACGGTCTTCTCTCCCGAAGATTTGATAACCTCGTATCCTGAATCTTTAATAACCGTCTCCAGTTCTTCTACTTCAACCTGAGTGGAATCGAAATGAACCATTGCCGTTTGAGAGGCAAAGTTCACCGAAGCCTCAGAAACGCCCCTCGTTTTACTGAGATTTTTTTCAATCGTATGGGCGCAGGAAGCGCAGCTCATCCCGCCTATCCTGAGGAATGTCTTCTGCAGATCACTTTTTACATCATATCCCGAGTCTCTTATCGCTTCAGCTAATTGGTGAACGTCGACGAAATTTGGATTATATTCCACATACGCCTTTTCGGACGCAAAATTCACCGAAGCATCCTCTACTCCATCCTGCTTTTTCAGTGTCTTTTCGATAGTCTGAGCACATGAAGCGCAAGTCATCCCAAGTATCGGGAGCGCAACCTTTTCTGTTTCATCAGTCTTGTCCATGTTATATCACCTCTTTTTAATATTTCACACTATACCCCGGTAGAGTACATCAATATGTTATAATAATCCTGCTAAAAAGTCAAGCAAATAAATTTATTTCATTAAAAAATGAGAGAAATTAATCGATATATTTAAATGATTTATATTGATACTAATAATACCGTTCGCTCAAAATGAATTTATGAACTGCGGCTTTGCCCCGGAGGGGCCACGTATTCCGGGCGAAGTCCCGGACGACGCGTAGTACCTTAATAACAATTTCCTTGCTTTTTTGGCGAGGAAATATTCCCAATCAAGAATGTGGCTTGTCCACATTAGGGTTTAAGAATTTCCCTGCCCGTCATACAGAGAACCCGAAAAGAGTTCGTGCCAGTGTAAGGGTTTTCTCCCTCAGCGCCGGGTCCAGCTCTCTTCGGAACGGCAGTTCTTCCAATCCGGCTGCCTCACTGATCAGCCTGCCCACAGCCGAGACGGTTTCCATGAGTACATCGACCGACACATTCTCCAGGTTGTCGTGCGCGCTGTGGTGCTGCCATCTCCCGCCCGGGAAATTCTCTCTAAAAAACCAGAGTGTGGGTACACCGAAAACTGAAAATGGAAAATGATCGGCAAAAGGGACGACCTCTTTTTTAAGCTGCACATACAGCCCGTGGGCTTTCAGCCGGTCCCGCGTAAAATTGGCAAGCCCGGCACCGCCTGTACAAAACATCTGGTTGTGTCCCAGGGGTGATGAAATACTGTCAAAGTTCACTACCAGTGCAATGGAAGGAAGCTCCTCTTTGTGAAGTTTTACGTACTCAGATGACCCCACTGAGAGCTGCTCCTCGGTTCCGAATGAAATAAAACGGATGGTCCGTTTGAGATTCCGGCCCTTGAGCATCCGTGCCAGCGCGAGGAGAGCAACCACGCCCGAGGCATTGTCATCGGCGCCGACATTGCCGGCCTGTGAATCGTGATGGGCACCCGCGAGTATAATGCCCGGATCTGGACTTGTCCCGGGAAGCTCGCCTATCACATTCTGCGAAACCCTTTCAGTCATTTCCATATCAGACTGCACTCTAAGCCTGACACCACCATGTTTCCGCCATTTCCAGGCTTCTGTAAAAGGGACAGTGACAGTCGCGGGAAATCCGTGTTTTTTCACCCAGAGGGGATATGTGCCGTCGTTTTTCGCCCAATCAAAGGGCAGGCGGTGGTCCACATGCACAACGGCAAGGGGATTCGATTCAACCAGTTTGATATGATGCTCTACGATCTCCGGCAGCGGGCCGAACAGGATAGCGACCCTGTTTTCAAGGCTGCCCCGATGGAGAAGAGGGGCGTGCTCGGGCATCTCCAGCCAGATTGCGTCTCCTTCGACAATACCGGCAGTGGATCCCGACCCGGTTACAGCTGCAGACTCCACTTTTTTCCACCCGCTGCCTTGATTTACTTCCACTTTTGAGTTTCCCCTTTCGAGTGATCGGCAGGGGAAATTCTCGAAACTGCAGCAGCTGCACCCTGCCTTTTCAAGCTCCCGGAGTATGTACCGGGCAGACTTTTCTTCTCCTTCGGTTCCGGCGAGCCGCACTCCGATCTCTTCGCAGAGCATTTTCCAATCCGCCATAATCATTGCTCTGTCTGGTTCAGGGTTGTCCATAAGAGGCTCCTTTTCAATTTTTAATAATATTGGCAACAGGAAATATAAAATAATACATAACAGAACCCCAAACTATTATTTAATTGCGCATCGAGCGGGGTAGGAGTGAGGCTCCAACCCCGTCTTTTTGAAATAAGAAATAAAAGATAATTTTCAAACTAATTATACTTGCCTTATTAAAATAGTATTGTTATATGGATTTGGTGGCTCTGAGGGTTCGATATTTATTGTATAATTCGATTTTTCAGGAGGTTTGCCATGGTTGAATAAAAAGTCATGGACGTTGAGGAAAAAGTTAAATAAAGATTTTGGATCAACCAGTGCGATTGTGACTGCGGGAGTGATGAAGGAGAGGATGATGTATTTTATCCTTTCATTAATACAGCTCTCCTGTCACCGTACCCAGGTAATAATGCTCGAGGATCTCTTTGTATGAAAATCCTCTTTTTGCCATTCCTGCCGATCCGCTCTGGCACAATCCGACCCCGTGCCCCCACCCTCCGCCGTATATTGTAAACTCATCGGGAAAACCTTTCTCATTGTATTTTGTATCTACCCAGAATAAGTTGCTGCGAAGGGGCCCTATTCCTAAAAGCCTTCGGATACGGTGCTCTTTTTCAATGGTGATGCTGCCTCTGGTGCCGGTTATCTTAACACTGTGGACATAGCCTGCCGGGTTTCTTTTGATGACAAGGATATCCCGGATATTCCCGATATCTTTCTCTCGATGGATCTTTTCCTGAAGAAGATCAGCCGGCACCAGACGGAACCACCGGAATTCAGGGCCCCTGCCTGAAGCGGTAATATTGCAGTATGCCTTAGGGCTCGATTTGATCCAGCTTTCCAGTTCCGGCAGTGACGCCGGAAAATTGAGATCATCAGGTCCGTCAAAGACTCCTGTAAGATACCCTGCCGTACCCCATCCCTTGAGATCTTTTGATGACTGGGTGTGACCGCCGCAGTTTGAGTGATAAAGGGGGTGTGAAACTTTCCCGTTATAATAGAGTACCTGACCGCGTGTTTCATCGACGGCCAGCGAGCTTTTTTTCCATTCGTTTGAAGCGCCCTTGTAAACCTGGCAGTGCTGGCTGTCAGAGAGATCGAACCCGTCCTTCTCGTGAGGGTGAATATATTGCATGCGGTAGAGAGCGTAGCTCCTCGCAATCACAGCCTGCGCTTTGAGCGCTTCACCTGGAAATGATATCATCATTTCTGAAGGGACGACGCTGTAAAGATACTCTTCAAGATTGACTTCGTTTATGAGCTTGAACCCGTTTTTTAGTGCGGAAACTTCAATACGTCCGCGGTATTGCCTGTCTTCAATCCCGCCCCAGGCGAATCCCCTTGCATAATCGATTTTTTTTATGATGAGTGACCCCTTGCCCGCCCTGTTCTGCTCGATGTAGAATTTATCAGGGAGTTTTTCAGGGGTATTTTCCGGGACGCCGGTTATCACAGGATTACCGTTCCGGAGGATTATGCTGTACAAATAGTCCGATTGTCCCGAGAAAATTATAGAGGCGCCGTCTGTGATGCTGAAATCGCCGCTGGATATAAAGGATATAGTATCCAGGGGAATGAACTTCCCCCCCGGTGTTGTGTTCAAACCGACTCTTATCATCGGGATTTTTCCTGGATCAATGATCGGATTGACAGTTTTAAAGGTGTCAAGGATTTTTGCGGTGATAATTTCCTCTTCCGGGCGTGTAAGATGGGGCTGTATTTCAACTATTTTTGCCCTGACATAGGAGTTTCCTGCATCGATGTTGCTGAGCCGGTGAAATTGCCTGAAGGCTTTTTCATACTGTCCGAGCGCCTGGTACATCACGCCGATGTAATACAACAGTTCGACCTGATATTTGTCCTTTTTCTGAGCTTTTAAAAAATAATCGATTGCTTTTTTCTGGTCGTTTTTCAGTTCGGCGATCCTTGCAAGGTATATATAATTTCCCGGGAAATCTGAATCTGCAGATACAGCATTTTTAAACACCAATTCGGCTTTCTCGATATTGTCGCCCTGGAAAAGCACCCTTCCGAGCCCGAACAGTGCACCGGGTAAGTCAGGTGACACTTCAAGAATCTTTTGAAATATCTCGCCGGCTTCTTTTAGACGATGGGAATAATAATAGGATTCGGCAAGCGGGATGTATAGATCTTTGATAACTTTTTGATCAATGGCCGGTTGTTTCGACATTAAAATAGTGTATTGTTTTATTGCGGATCGATAGTTTCCCTGAGCACGGTAGAGAGCCGCCAGGCTGAGGCGCGAATCATACTCACCAGCTTTGTCCCTTGCTGCTTTGATATAAAGGGATTCGGCTTTACCGTAATCACCATCCATCCAGAACTGATAGGCCATTGCAAGATAGCTATTCTCGGGGAATAACGGAATTGCAGTGAAGAGGAAAATAAGAACGGGTATGGATGATTTTAAATACAAACTTTTAATTGCGTCGCAGAGATGTATTATTTTCATGTATAGTACAGAGTTCTAAATTATAGGACTTAAATTAAATACATTTTTAGAAATAGTTTAGATTTTTCTTTTAATTATTAGATGGATAGCAGATGTTTTCAAAAATTACAATCACTCACAAAGGTTTAGTACCTTAACAACAATTTCCTTGTTTTTTTGGGAAGGAAATTTTTCCAATCAAGAATACGGCTTGTCCGGGTTAGGATTATTAAACAATTAAATATAAAGAGTTAAATAGAACTAACCTAATTAGCCGCTTTATAAAACATTTGATTTAATCCTGATCAAATCCATAATAAGACCAGCATCCATGCAAATATAGCGGGTAAAGCACAAATAAGCACTGTTTTAATAATTTTTCGCCCGGCTCTCGACACAACTGCTCCTTTATAAAATAATTTTTTTACATTAATTAATTAGTTCTTTATGACAACTTCGTGTTTGCCCGACTAAGCCAGGCAGAGTTCCATCCATAATTATAGCTTTATTTATTAAATCCTTCTTCACGTTAAAAGGATTTTGCAAAGAAGAAATAAGCGTGTTTCTATATAGTTTATTGTAAGACAAAAAAAATACGATTTCAAATATATATTTAGGAAATATCTTAAACTCGAGAGGCCGTCAAAGAGGTTGAGAATTTATACAAAAACTCTGATGATGAATATCAATCCGGATTGATAGAAATTTTTAAATACATTCCTTATAATTATTTTGAAGTCGCAATTCGACTGCTAAAAGAGGAAGAGGATCGAATAAATAAAGAGGATCGAATAGATATAAAGCCTGGGTTATTTCAGGGCGCGAGCTCGCAGCGCCTCTTCTTCCAGGTGACTACAGGCTTGCCCTCCTTGAGCAGTAGACCGGCAACAATCCTCAAAATAAATGTGAGGGCAATTATAAATAAAAAATATAATAACCCTTTCTTTAATGGTTTTCTTTTACGTTTCATTTTTTTTTCCTTTGTTTTCCTGTACCCCAATTGGTACGAAGAATTATTATCGTCCTATGTAGGTTGATCCTGGACAAGCACCACCCGCTTTCTCCTTCCCTGATAATACATTCCGAAGGCATATTGCACATCGTACAGCACCCTTTTTTAACTTTTCATAAACCAGTGCTTCTTTATATCTATTTTGGTATTGACTTTTGTAGCTACAATGTCTACATTTGTAATATGAAATCGGTTGGAATTAGGGAATTAAAAAATAAACTTAGCAAATATTTAAGACTTGTTAAAGATGGAGAAGTAATAATTGTTACGGATAGAAATGAAATTGTCGCAGAAATAAAACAACCTGCTCCCAATGAATCCGATATAGATTCAGATATTATGAATTATCTAAATGAACAAGAAGAAAAAGGGAAAATCCTTAGAGCCGTAAGAACTAAGAGTGTAATTGATACAATAATAAAAAGTGAGGGAAAAAAAAGGGTTTCAGTTGATTGGAAAGGGGTTTATCAAAAGACCAGAGAAGATAGACCTTAACTATAGCATCATATATTGGTTCAAGCTCCTTGCTTTCAATAATTCTTGATCAAGATTTATTTCTACTTACAACAATTTTTTGGCAAAATGATGACATACGGCTAGGTTCTGTTCTTTTATGAGCAGAATGTATTATAACACTCAGACGCGTTCATTTTAATCATAAAAATAAACTTCCTGAGACCTGGTTAAAAGAGAAAGAAATTGAAAAGAAAAACTTGCTGCAAGAGGTAACATTGAGGGTATTCGATAAATCAATTCTTTATATTAAAGGAAAAAACAAGTGACTGGTAAAAATTACATCGTAGTTGTCCAATGCCACATTGTAAAGGAGCGCTGCTCAGGGTATTTATGCGAATACGCTTTTTCCGAGAGGAGCGGAAAGTTTGCGGAATACCCGAAAGACTCCTCTACGCGTTTTCTGTCTCTGACATGCGGCGGATGCTGCGGCCGGGCCGTACATAGAAAACTATCCAATTTGATCAAACAAATAAAAAATAAGGAAACGATTGAAAAGGGTCAGATAGCTGTACATCTTTCTTCCTGTATCTCAAATGACAATTTTCATGGACCTCCATGCCCGCATAAGGATTATTTGAAAGAAATGATCTGTGATAAACTGGGACTTGACCTGGTTATAGGTACGCGCGTGAGTGAATTAGCTGAAAAACGCCGTAAAGATGGAGAATATCGGGCATGACAATAATAGTTTTCATAAAAGGTAAATACTTCTAAAGGTGTAGGAAAACTGCCCGCGAACGGCTGCGATCATATTTGCCCGGTTGTATGGATCACTCTCCGGATGAAGATGCCATCCCTGAAGCTCCATAGCATCCAGCAGATATTGTAAAGTAATTACAATATCATTGCTCAAGTCTTCCGCCGGCTCGTTGTTCCGGGAAATCACAAAATATCGTGCACCACGTTTTCCAACCGGATCACACAGTCTCCTGGATGACCCTGAGACATTTTTCCGCCCCCTGCCTATTGTAAAGCTCTTCAGGGTACATGACAATGTGCCTCATGTGCATCTTTAAATTATAGACGTTTTTTCTGATCTGAAAGCCGGGGTCCTGTTTGTACTTCTCCCGGTACATAGTGTAAAACCGGTCATT
>DRHN01000026.1 GCA_011049595.1 Spirochaetota bacterium
TTCCAGGCAAATATTGTCCAGGACATCCAAATGGTTGTTCTTTCCTGAGGCGTAGCTGAAACTGAGATTCTTTGTATAAATATTTTTCATATTATTTTCTAAAATGGTTCTTGACGGACAATACACCAAGAACTAAATAGTCCGGATACTCAGGTCTGCCGGGATTTGATTTCCTGTTTCGGTGAACTGAAAATCAATCCGGTTAACAGGACCCTATTTTGCCCCGGCGGCTTCGGCAAATTGAAAATCAACAAATTTCTCAAGGTCGATTTTACCTGACATTGATGAGATCTTTTCGGTCAGGTAATTCTGTATAGTGTCCAGATCCTCAAGCACCGGACGCAGCTCTGTTGTGGTTAATTTGTCCGCAGGCTGGGTCAGTACGGAGTGGATAATGTCATACTCCTGGTTCAGAAAGGACGCGCCTATCTTCGCGGCAGTTTCGGGTTTCTGGCTGACAAGCTGCCCCGATTTAACAAGGCTTTCTGTCAGCTCGTGGATCGCGTCCGGGTAGCTGTTGATGATCTCATCCCGGACAATCACGACACAGCAGGGGTGGTTGGGCCATATATCCTTTGACAGCGCCAGCTCTTTTCCGAGTCCCTTTCGTATAACCTGCGTTCCGAAAGGTTCCGCTACAATATAGCCGCCAATGTCCCCATCTTTATCATATTCGATAAACTTCGGGATCTGCGACGGGGCAGTCACTTCAAATACAACATCCTTGCCGATGCCTGTTTCCAGCCCCCTGTCAGTAAGAAGCTGGTCGATCAGCATGTGGTGAACGGAAAGATGATAGGGTATTAGTATCGTTTTACCTTTGAAATCTTCGATTTTATCTACATTTGCGCGGTTATTAGAAACGATTATGCTGCCGGATTTGTGGCTTAAAAGTATAAGCTTGATCCTGCTGCCTGAATGAAAGAGCTCCATTGCGTAAGGAGCCAGGATGAAAGCAATGTCGATCTTCCCGGCGGTAAGCGCCTCTCCTATGCTGTTCCAACCTGTCATCGGGACAGTCTCGATCGTCGAGTGTTGGAAGGTTTCGACACTTTTTTCGATTTTTGTCCTGGTCACTCCGAGAATTAAATGGTCGGTAATTCGCAGATGGCCGATTTTCAAAACTGGTTTTTCTCCCATGTTCAGCACCTCTTATCGTGACAGGTATTCAGACTGAGTGGGCATTCGTGTAATGTGAAAATTTAGCTTGTAAAATGAACGGTATTGTGATAATGTTACGGAAGTTTCGTTATTTTCGCTTAAAAAGTTCCTGGTGCAGTCTCACAAACTTTGTTTTGACTGGGTCTTCGCAGGTCGGTCAACGTCGGGTACACCGAAATTGACTGGATTTCCGGCTCGTGGACCGGGAACTAATTTTAATTCAGGAGGATAGTATGCCAGGACCAGGCGCGTATTTGATAGGTGAAGAAGAAAAAAAAGCTTTGATCGAGGTTGTGGAATCAGGGAGTTTATTCCGTTATGGTGATAAATCCGACCCGAAGTTTCTTGCGAAAGTGTGGCAGCTCGAGCAGGAGATGTCAAAATATCTGAAAATTCCCTACACGGTTGCCGTGAATTCCGGCACCATGGCTCTGTGGGTAGCGCTCGGGGCGCTCGGGGTAGGCCCGGGTGATGAAGTGATCGTGCCGGGGTACACATTTATCGCGTCTATCACTTCAATAATATATGCAAGGGCTGTCCCTGTGTTTGCTGAGATTGATGAATCCCTTACCCTGGACCCGGAAGATGTAAAAAATAAGATAACACCGAGGACCAGGGCCATTATGCTCGTGCATATGCTCGGAAATCCCGGCCGGATCGATGAGATCAAGAAGATCGCCGATAAGAAAGATCTCTTTCTTATCGAGGATACAGCCCAGGCGTTCGGGGCTACGTATAAAGGGAAAAAGGCGGGCAGTTTTGGTGATTTCGGGACCTACAGTTTTAACTTTTTCAAAACAATAACCGCCGGTGACGGTGGTATGGTAGCCACAAAGGACAAGGGGCTTTACGAGCGTGCGTTCGCTATCCACGATCAGGGGCATCTGCCCTTGAGACAGGGTGTCGAGATGGGGTCGAGGACAGTGATAGGGCTGGACTGCCGGATGATCGAACTGGCGGCCGCGGTGCTTCTCGTACAGCTGAAAAAGGCGGAAGACATAAAAGCGATGCTGAGAAGCAGGAAAAAGAGGTTTAAAGACGGCATATCCGATATAAAGGGTCTGGAGTTCCGTGCGCTGCCCGACCCCGAAGGAGAGCTCGGGAGCCTGCTCACCGTTTTTTTGCCCGATGAAAAGACTGCGCGAAAAGTCGGTAAGGAGCTGGAAAGCGGTGTTGTGGCCGATTCAGGATGGCATGTATACAATAACATGGAACATGTTCTTGACAAAAAGGTGGTTGACAGCACCGGGTGTCCATTTACATGCCCGTACTACAGGGACAAAGGCGGAAGCATGAAATACTCAAAGGGTATGCTGCCGAAAACAGATTCTCTGATCAAGAGAGCGATAAATATCAGTATCGGGGTTTCCGACGCCGGTCTTGGTTCCGGGTTCGGTATTACAGTAAACAGCGATGAAAAAGAGATCGATAAAAAAATTGAAATATTCCGCAAGGTAGTGGAGAAATATATTTAAGTGGAAAATATTGAAAAACTCAAGGTATTGACCGGTGATGAAGTCTCAAAAATACATGAAACTTCTATTCTGATACTCGAAAAAACCGGTGTTCATGTAAACAGCAGCAGGGTTTTGAAAAGCGCAGGGGAGATGGGGCTTGTGGTAGACTTAAGCAAAAAAATAGTAAAATTTCCAAAAAAGATTGTTGAAAACTGTTTAAAGAGCGCCCCGAAGGCAATTGATCTCTACAGTGCAGGGGGTCTGGTTGCTGCAGAGCTGGGGAAAGGGAACAGCTACACGGCAAACGGCCACAACGCGATATTTGTCAAAGATTACGGTATGGAAGACAGGAGGAACGCTACCAAGGAGGACATCGGGAGGTTTGCGCTTCTTGCTGACAACCTCAAAAATTTCGATATTGTTTCCCCGGAAGCCTATCCCCAGGATGTAAAACCGGAAGCTTCTCTTCTTCATGCCGTAGATGCAATTTATAACAATACTCAAAAGCATCTTTATGTTTCTCCGGAACGCGCCGAGGAACTTGTTCCCATTTATGAGATCGTCAAAGTGGTATCGGACAGCCCGGATCTTTCACATAACCCCCCGGTTACATGCCAGCTGTCCTCTACACCTCCACTGAGCTGGGAAAAGGGTCAGATCGAAGCTTTATTTGAAACTGTGAGCCGCGGTGTCCCTCTATCTCTATTACCCCAGCCTTACACCGGGGTCACTTCACCTTACACGCTGGCCGGTTATATTGCAGTCTATAACGCGGAGCTGCTCTCGGGTGTAGTGTTCAGCCAGCTCATAAATCCGGGCACTCCTGTAATATACGGCTCTGCCTGGTCCACCTTTGACATGAAAACCGCAAATGTGCTCATAGCGGCACCTGAAACCGTGTTAATGAGGCTTGCGGGATCTCAGCTTGCTGAATTGTATTCCATGCCCTATCATGTTATAGCCCCGGATTCAGACGCCCACACTATGGATGAACAGCTGTCCTGGGAAAAGTGCGCAACGGCCTGGGGCGCGTACCTGGCAGGGGCGGACCTCATTGTAAACGGCGGCATGTTCGGCACAGGGCTCATGGTGAGTTTTGAACAGCTTGTGCTGGATGACGAACTGTTCTCTTACATAAAAAGGATCGCGCAGGGTATCAGGGTGGACGATGACACACTGGCGCTTGATATTATTGAAAAGCTGGGCCCGAAGGGCAACTATTTAATGGATGAGCATACACTCAAATACCTTGGCAGCGGTGAGCACTGGGAACCTGATATTTCGGTCAGAGAGCAGTATGAAAACTGGAGAAAAAAGGGAAAGAAGGATATTGTCCGGAGGGCCCATGAAAAGGTTTTGTCAATTCTGGGGAAAAAGAGACCTGCAGGGCTTCCCCGGGAAAAAACAAAGGAAATAAAAAAAATAATAGAAAAGTTCGTGAGCTCAATTTGACCTGTTTATCCACGGGTAGAACGTCATGCTTGCTAAACAAGATCATGTAACAGGAAAATATTTTTTTAGGATTGAAACAAGAAGGGCGTTAGATGATCAACTGAACATGATAAATGCCCCCAAACCTGAAGAAAATTTATAAGCCTGGTGATATATACAACAGGGTGGTGTAATGAATTAAAAAAGTTGAAGATTTTGTATATATATTATATTATGGTATCTCAATTTGGTAACAAGCTGTTGTCTGCGAGAAATACATAATTAATTTATGTTCATTAAGTATGTAAGTATGTTCCGGGGGTTTTACAGCTTATTATCTTGGAAAGGGGGTAAGTGTGCTTCTTATTTTTAAAATAAAAACAAATTTATAAGGGAGGTAAGTATGATCAAGTTTAATAGAAAAAGTATTTTAGTAACATTAGTTGTTTTTGTGGTTATTCTCATAAGCGGCCTGGTTTTCCTTACAGCGGGGAAAGGCAATAAAGGTGGCGGATCGAAAAAGGGAAAGCCGACTTTAAGTATACTCTGCTTTCAGGGGTACGCGGAGCCCGCATGGGTGGAGCCATTTGAAAAAAAATACAATGCTGTGGTGAACGTGACCTACGCGGGTACCGTTGAGGAACATTTCACCAAAACAAAAGCTGCACCTGATGAATACAATATTGTTTCCAATGATTCGGGCAGGGTAAAGATGTATTATGATGCAGGGTTAATACAGGCGATTGATACATCAAAGTTGTCCAATTATCCAAAAGTCGGGGAATTTTTTCGAGAACATCCCTATGCCCAGGTGGAGACGGGAAAGAAATTTCATGTACCAATAACCTGGGGTGACCAGGATATTACAATTAACACCTCGAAAATTTCTGCAGCGCAGTTGGCCCCCTATTTAAGCCCTGATGGGAAAACTGTTTCCCTGGACATTTTGATCGCGCCTGAATTTAAGGGGAAAACTGCATTTTTTGACGAGGCAACAAACGTAACTCAAATTGCGGCAATCCACCTGGGAATTATACCCCCCACCAATTTTGGGCCGGGTGACTGGGACATGGTAGCGGACCGTCTGCTTGAGTGGAAGCGAAATGCCCGAACATTTACAATCGGTCTTGATTCAGAGTTCGGTGTAATGTCCGGTGAAGATGCGCTTATCTTACTTGGCGGAAATAACGCTCCTCTTAACCTTAAATTGGAGGAGTCCGGCATAAGAGATAACTACACTCAGTACCTGATGACAGAAGGCACGATCGCCTGGATAGACGGCTGGGTCATAACAAAACCGACATCCGGAGATTCTCTTGATCTTGCGCTTAAATATATTGATTACATGATAGGAGATCAGGGGCAGGCCGAGCTTGCCGAGCTTGTTGGTTTTGGGATTGTAAATGTGGGAGGTAAAGGCGCATACACTGAAACCGTAATGGACGCCGTCTGGTGGTATGGTCAGGACATTAGTGAATTTCCTGTTCCCCTTTATATAATGGTCGCGGAAGAGGACCCGGGGAGAAGAGTAGAGTTGTGGAATAAGGTGAAAGCAACACCGTAAATCGGATGAAGGGGTAAGGCCGGCATTTAATGCCTGCCTTATCCGATTTTTTTTAAATGAGTATTCAGCAACCCTCATCCAGTCGAAATAAAGAATCCGGGAAAGTATTAATTCACGGTTATCAAGATTATTTACTGAATGGAGTCGTATATGCCGAACAGCGGGCTGACAGCAATTGAATTGCGGAGTTTAACAAAAAAGTTTGATGATGTTGTCGCGGTAGATAATTTTGATGTGATTATCCGGAAAGGAGAATTCTTTTCGCTCCTCGGACCATCCGGGTGTGGAAAAACAACAACCCTTCGTGTAATTGCCGGCCTGGAAATACCAACAGAAGGAAGTGTCCTACTTGAAAATCAGGATGTAACAAGAATTCCGGCTTATAAACGGAATATAAATACCGTATTTCAGGATTACGCTCTTTTCCCCCACATGAATGTAAAGAAAAATATCTTTTTTCCCATGAAAATGAAAAAAGTTAAGATGGATGACGCAGGGCCAAGGATTCAAAAGGTCCTCAGGCTCGTTAATATGGAGGGTTTTGAAACAAGGCTGCCCCAGCAGCTTTCGGGAGGACAGCGCCAGAGGATCGCTCTAGCGCGTTCTCTGGTCAATGAGCCCGCCGCTCTGCTGCTTGATGAGCCGCTAGGCGCCCTTGATTTTAAATTGAGGATAGCAATGCAGAAAGTTTTAAAAGATATCCAGAGAAATGTCGGAATTACCTTTGTATATGTCACCCATGATCAGACAGAGGCAATGACCATGAGTGATAGAATTGCTGTTATGAAAGGCGGGCTCGTTCATCAGATCGGGTCCCCTGACGAGATATACAATGAGCCTGCAAGCGCATTTGTCGCATCATTTATCGGGGATATGAATTTTTTAAACGGAAAGATCTTAAAAATAGGTGAAAAGGAAGACCATGCGGAGGTTTCCGGTAATTCTGTCAGAACACGAAAAACAAAAACAATTTTAAACAGAGGCGATGATATTCTCCTGTGTATACGTTCGGAGAGGGTGCTGCTGAATCCTGGAAAATCTCTGCCGGATAATTTGATAAAATCAAGGCTTAAAAGAATAGTTTTCCGTGGTGTTGATTTCGAGGCAACATGCGAATTCAACGGGTCCGAGATTAGAGCGGTTGTGGGCGCGGCATTCTGGGACCATTCATTGAAAGAAGGGGATATTGTACGGATTGGCTTTAATTTCGATGATGTTGTCGTGTTTCCCCGTTCTGAAGAAAAGGATGTAATAAAATATTCCGCAGAGGCTGTGTAGAGTATCATGGATAAAATAAAGAGTCGTTTTGATAGCCCCCGATCTTATTTTAAAGGGATACCGATTGTTGTGTGGCTGCTTTTTTTAGTTGTGGTCCCTCTTATATTTACTTTTATCATGAGCTTTTACTCAAGCGAGGGACTTATGATTAAGAAGACCCTGACCCTGGAAAATTATAAACTTTTTTTTACCGATCCAATATATTCAAGAATTCTTTTTAAAAGTCTACGGCTGGCCCTGTCTGTATCGATTATTTCGATAGCTATGGCTTATCCACTCGCATATATGGTATCGTTTAAAATGATAAGAGGTCGTAATTTGCTCTTTATGATGTGCATTATTCCTCTATGGGTGAGCTACCTCGTTCGTATAATAGCCTGGCGCTCTATACTCGGAAATAGAGGTGTTATAAATTCTATACTGATGGCAATCAGGGTTACAAAAGAGCCGTTTGAGTTTTTTCTCTATAATAAATTTGCCGTTGCCATTACGCTGACATATATTTGTATCCCTTTTGTTTTTATTCCCGTCTACACCGCTCTTGAAAAGATACCGAAAAATATCATTAACGCTGCCAATGACCTGGGTGCTAACGAATTTCAATCCTTTCTCAATGTTGTTTTGCCCCTCTCATTGCCCGGGCTAATTACAGGATTTATTTTTTCATTCATTATTGCTCTCGGTGATTACATAATACCGCTCCAGCTGGGAGGGACACAGGGTATCATGTACGGTAACCTTATATGGAGCCAATTCGGGGTTGCGTTTAACTGGCCCTTTGGTGCTTCACTTGGATTTATTCTTTTTGTAATATCGGTTTCAATACTCGGACTGACAGCGAAATTTGGGGCAACAGAAGGAGGATTTCTGGGTGAGTAACCAAATCAAAGCCCCAAAGATTGAGAAGCGGGGCACGGTCTTAAAAATATACGGTTTATTAGTTTTTATATTCCTCTACCTCCCGCTTTTTGTGGTCATCATCTTTTCTTTCAGTCCCACGAAAACGATCGTTGGTATGTCGGGTGTAACAATCAGGTGGTATAAAGAACTTTTCCAGGATAAGGAGCTCTTCAAAGTCCTCCTCCACTCTATTGAAGTCGGGGTCAGCGCGGTAACAATTGCCCTTATCTTTGGTACAGCGGGCGCTTTTTTTATAACTAAGGTTCGTTTTCCGGGAAAAGGTGTTCTCCGCACTCTTGTCATGCTGCCCTTTATTCTACCTGGAATCATCATGGGCCTTACTTTTTTGATTTTTATAAAGAATTTGAATATTTCTCTTTCGATGCTGACTATTTTGATGGGCCATGTATCATTTACCACACCTCTTGTCATGTTTCAGGTATCGGCCAGGCTCCAGCGTATGGGGCCGAATTTTCAGTATGCCGCCCAAGATCTGGGCGCGAATCCATTTAAGACTCTTTGGTACGTAACACTCCCTATGATCCGCACTGCTATGATCGGAGCTGCACTGCTTGCCTTTACCGTTTCATTCGATGAGATCGTGATCTCATATTTTCTTACGGGGACCTGGACAACTCTGCCGGTTTACCTGTATGGGATGCTCAGGTTCGGTCTGTCTCCAAAGGTGTACGCTGTGTCCGGGCTTATACTCCTGTTTTCTCTTTCTCTTATATTGCTTATGACAAGGTATATGGGTAAGTCGGCTGAAGAAGTGTAGAGAAAACGCTAAAATGCAGGACAAAATACGATCTTTAAACCGAATGTTCCTTATAAAAAATTATTTCAGACGTATCGCGGAAGCTGGAATATGCCATCATTTTGCCCTCGTCAATGGGGACATAAGCGGCGAAATAGAGAAAGCGGCTGAAATATTAAACATAAAGCTTGGATACCTTTTCAGGCTATTCAGAATAGTACGGATTTTAAAATTTATTTAAGGAACAAATTATGCCAAAAGATAAAAAATCAAGTACCGTTCCGGCCTGGCTGGGTAATGTTCCATTCCCACCGGACAAAAAGGTGCCCCGCCTGCTTACGGATGAAGACGCTAAGGTGATCTTTTACGGATCCGGAAAAGAAAAAATATGCGCGACCGTCTACTGCAGCACCGATAAAATACTCTTTTCCGAGTGGGAGGTGCCTCCTGGCCAGTCTTTCCAGCCGCCGGACATACATTCAGGGGATGAGACTTACTATGTGTTGGCAGGCGAGCTGACTGAAGTCGACCACACAACAGGCCAGGCGGTCCAGGTGAAAGAGGGGGAATGTATATACATACCCAGAAAAACCTGGCACAATGCCTACAACTTTACGGATAAAAAACTGGATATTATTGCACCGGCCGAGGGCGGGATGTGGGAGGCAGACGACCTGGAGCAGGTGTCGGATTTCAGGCTTAAGACTGTGCGGTATAAGGGTGAAAACAATAAATCGATAAAAGATATTATTAACGGGAGTTGGCCCCAGGAAAGTAAAAGAGCCGGCACAAAATACAGGATGATTCGTATTCCCCCGGAAAAAGCATTGACGGTGATCCACGGGGCTGAAAATGCGACAAAGTTCACCTTTTTTGTGAGTAACGAAAGGATTCATATGGGTAAATTTTCCCTATACCCCGGGAAGTTTTCAGACACTGAAACACACAGGGGTGATGAGGCCCTTTGGGTATTGTCCGGGGCGTTGCAGATATCTATAGGTGAAGATACTGAAAAGGAGGACGCGATAATACGGGACGCGTGCAAAGTCGGTGAAGGGGAGAAATATTTTATCCCGGAAGGGGTAAAGCACCAGTACTTTAATCTTCGATCCGAAATGTGTGAGGTGCTGTTTCTTGTATCACCCGGGCTATAGAGGCTTTACAGTTGACCGGATCATAAATTAACAGCATTGGACCTGGACTGTTCCAAATGAAAAACATACGGAGTGAGATCAAATGATTACCATTGGACTCATCGGGACCGGATACATCGGCCCTATTCATCTCGAGGCACTGTCAAGGATAGAAGGGATCAAGGTTAAAACAGTTTGCGATGTGAATGAGTCTCTTGCCAGAAGAACCGCTGAAAAATACAACATACCGGAGTGCTGCCGTGATTATATGGAGATCATAAATGACGACAAGATAGATGTGATCCACAACTGCGCGACCAACAGGTTCCATTACCCGATAACAATGGCGGCGCTGGAGAGAGAAAAACATGTGCTTTCGGAGAAACCTCTGGCAATGAAACTGGAGGAGGCTGATGAGCTTGTCGAGTTGGCAGAAAAGAAAGGTGTGGTCACGGGGGTAGATTTCTGTTACAGATACTACCCGCTGGTCCAGGAGATGGCCGTAAAGGTAAAAAACGGGGAGCCGGGAAAGGTCAGAATGGTTACAGGCACGTGGTTTCAGGACTGGCTTTCCAACCCGACCGATTACACGTGGCGGCTAGAGAAGTCAGAGAGCGGGGACTCCAATATAGCGGCCGACATCGGCAGCCACTGGTTTGATCTGATCCAGTTCGTCACCGGTCTTAAAGTATCGGAAGTTATGGCAGATTTTGCCACCTTGATCCCTGTACGAAAAAAACCGAAAAGACAGGTCCTTGCGTTCGAAAAAGTAGGTGTCGAGGACACCGAGGATTTTAAGGTCGAGCTGGAGGAATACTCGGCAGTGTTGTTCAGGCTTTCCGGCGGTGTGCCCGGCACTTTCACTGCCTCTCAAACATGTGCAGGCAGAAAGTCCGACACAGAGTTCCAGATCTACGGGGAAAAGTGCTCGTACGCCTGGAACCATAAAAGATCAAATGAACTCTGGATCGGCTACAGGGAGAAGCCGAATGAAATACTTATAGAGAACCCGGCGCTCCAGGATAAAAGCACGGCAAAATATGCCAGCCTTCCCGCCGGCCATCCCCTTGGATATCACGATGCCGTACTCAATCTTTTCCAGGATTTTTATGATGTAATAAAGAATAATGAAGAAACAACCCCGGTTTCAAGACCGACTTTCAAGACAGGCTACGATGAAATGAAAATACTCGCTGCAATGGTAAACAGCCAGAGGTCAAGACAGTGGGCCCGGGTCAAATGGTAGCTAAAAAAATACTTTGATCGTATTTAAAATATGGGCACAAAACCGAAAGGAGTATGATTATGGCAAATGATGAACCCGGAATTGAACCTGCGGCTGAAACAAAAAAAACAGGCCGTCCGGAAAAGATGAAAAAAAATCTCGAGCAGCGGCTGGCAAGGATCGGCGGGCAGGTCAAAGGGATAGCAAGGATGATCGAGAACGATGTTTATTGTGATGACATATTGAACCAGGTCACGGCTGTTCACTCCGCCCTGAGCTCTGTGAGAAATATCCTTCTTGAAAACCATATACAGAATTGTGTTTTGCACAGTATTGAAAATAAGGAGTACGAAATTATAAATGAGCTGATGGTCACGTTAAAGAGGATGTTAAAATAGCCGGAAATTATTACAGGCAGCATAGGATGTTTATATGAAAGAGCTTCAAAGGCTTATGGACAGAGGAAATGAATTTCTGGGAACAAAGGTCCCGATAATGTGCGGAGCCATGACATGGATAAGCGATGTAGATCTTGTAAAAGCGGTTAACGATGCGGGGGCATTTGGGATCCTTGCAGGCGGGAACATGCCGCCCGAGTTTCTGGAGAACGCTATTGACAGTCTGAAAAAAACAGAGAAAAGTTTTGGTCTTAACCTCATCACAATTGCCCCGAATTACAAAGAGCATCTCCGGATCGCGTGTAAAAAGGAGGTTTCGTAAATAGTTTTTGCCGGGAGCTTTCCAAAAGCACCGGAGGTGAGTGCGGTAAAGGAGAGCGGCGCAAAGGTGCTGTGCTTCGCTTCCACAGTCCAGATCGCCACCCGTATAAGCACTAATTGGGGATTTACAGTTAAGCCTGCTCAAGCAGCTTGAAGAGGGCAGTATCGATGACAGGGACCAGCTCTATAATCTGATGGAAAATCATAATGTTTACGGTTGACACAAACATCCTCGTGTACGCGCACCGCGAAGAGTTCGATCTCCACAGGAAAGCACGTGCAATGCTGGAAGAACTGGCTGCAGGTGAGAAACCCTGGGTACTATTTTGGCCTTGTATCTATGAGTTTGTCAGAGTAGTCACTCACCCCCGGCTTTTTCACCCCGCAACCCCAACGGTGATTGCGGAAACTGCAATGATGGAGCTGATAAATCATTCTTCGGCAGTAGTCCTGAGTGAAACAGAGCATCATACAAAGTGGTTTTCGAGAATTCTTCGTGAAACAGGCTGTGCCGGGAATCATGTCTTTGATGCTCATATCGCTGCTTTGATGCGCGAAAACGGTGTATCAA
>DRHN01000027.1 GCA_011049595.1 Spirochaetota bacterium
ATACTATTCACCGTCAGGTGTGGACACACCACATTACCGCTAATAAAAATTTCCCTGATTGAATCACAGAAAATTTAAAATCATGGAACTGATAAAATGGGTGAGCGACGGGACTTGAACCCGCAACATCAAGAACCACAATCTTGCGCTCTACCAGTTGAACTACGCTCACCATGCTCGCGTCTGGCAGGACTCGAACCTGCGACCCACAACTTAGAAGGCTGTTGCTCTATCCAGCTGAGCTACAGACGCCTATTCGGGATGGTGAGATTCGAACTCACGGCCCCATGGTCCCAAACCATGTGCGCTACCAAACTGCGCCACATCCCGCGGCCTGAATTTCGTAAAATGTATCATTTTGCCGATTCAAAGTAAAGGAAAAATAAGGTCAGGGCTTAAGCAGGCGTATAACTCAATCAAACAACCTTTTATTATTAATATTAATTTAAGTAAAATAGTTGAATAATTTTGGTATATTATCATATAATATTTATATCAAACAGTCGCTTTTTATGCTTCTGAAAAATTTAAAAGATAGTCGGAAATGAAAGCTGCAAAAACAGAAAAAGGCCAAATAGCACCTGACAAAAAGGAAAGTACTATCACCATCCTCTCCGGGTTGAAACGGTTTCCTGATAAAGAAATACACTCCCTGCTGAATAAATATATTTACAACAGCGATACCGATATCAGCAGGGCGGCCATAAGAGCTGCTGCTTCCGAAGAGAACCTCGGCGCTGTTCCGCATCTCTACAGGCTAATCGAAAAGGCACCGCTTATCCAGAAGATAGAAGCCGTAAAAGCTCTCGCGCTGATCAAAGACCATACTTCGGTTGAAAGTCTCATAAAGTATTTCCCCATTATAGAAGAGATCGCTGTAAAAAGAGAGATCCTAAGGGCGGTGAACTCGATTGCCCCGTCCTACGACAAGGTGGCGGAGCTCAACCGTAGTATACTAATCGATGAAGGGCAGGATGATTATTTCAAAGAGATCGCCGTACAGGGGCTTGTTACGGCAGGAGATTACTCGTTCCTTTCATACTATGTGGCGTATTCCGCCCCGTCCGTTCAAAGTACGGCTTTTAATAAAATTCTGGCTGATAACAGTTATTCAGCGTCCACATTTTTAACGAAGCTCGAGAGCAAAACCCCGGAATTTGCCGAAACTCCCCTCGGGATGTACTTTTGCGCGTACGTCCTTATAGTCCGAAACCCTAAAAACAATTTTATGATGGGTTTGATCCAGAAAGCAACGACAGAAACGATCTCGGCTTTTCTCGGGGCGCTTTCCGGTGTTCTGGACAGAATTCCGTCGGTAAAAAAGGTTTTTCGCACACTGCTATTGATGCCCTACGGAGACAATGATACCGAAAGACTGATCGGTAGCGTGTTGACAGAGGTTTTGGTGCTGACGAGACAGAATTCCCCGCAGGCATTTACAGAGTTGACCGGGCTTTGCTCGGTGCACCTTGATTCTCTGATAACAAAGATCAAAAAAAACCACCTTTCGCTGAAAGATGCAAAAGGGAAAGAAGATCTTCGGGTGATCCTTCTCGCACGTCTTTGTGACAGCTCCCTGCCGTCTGATCTTATTGTCAAAACACAGGAATTTTTTAAAAAAGCGACATGGAACAGCCCAAAACATCTGATAGAAAAGATAAAGGGTGTGCTCGAAAGCGATGAAGACATAAAACAGTTTGAGTTGTACACCCCGCTTTTCCATGAAACAGACAGAAAAAAGCGGTTATACATCTACTCAATGTTAAAAGTAGTTGCCGGTGAGTCTCCCGCTTTATTCAAAAGGCTGAACAGAGTAATAAAAGTCGTTGGATGGCTTGAAGTAAAAAAACTTTCGAAAAAGATAGGGGAAATGTTAACCTTCGCGCGGGAAGAGCGAATGGAGGTCCTGGAAAGCACATGTTTGATAACCCTCTCCGAACTTTCTTCAAAAAGCATTTTGTCCGATTATAACCAGTTTTTTAACAACGAAATAAAGAACCATGAACTTCTGACAGGATACATTTTCGGGGCGAGGTATTTACCGCCGGGAATCGTGATTCCTCCTCTGCTCGACAAGCTTTTTGAACAGGAAACAGATTCGAATTTGAAAAGCATGATCCTGGACACCTTGAAGACTATCGACCTGAGCAGGAAAACAACTGTTATTCCGGAATTGATAAGGGTGATCGATGGAGACTTCAGCCCTGTTCTTAAAGGAAAAGCGGGTGAAATTATTTCTCTTTACGGTGATTCAACGATCTTCAATTCTATGCTCGATCTTACCAGGAAGGAGGACAGCAGGATAAAGATCATAAGTATCCGCATTCTAAGAGAAATAAGTAAAAGGGATAGTGACCTGCCGGTCGATGTATTTACGAACAGGCTCTATATGCTCCTCGAGGACCCGGAAAGGGTAGTGAGGGTCGAGTCACTGTTCACACTCTTCGATCTGGAAGATGATTATGCCGTGAAGATCCTCAGGGACTGGCTCGGCTCAGACGATACGAACCTTCTTGTCCTGATCCTGCCGCGTATAAAGGGGGTGATCTCCAAAGAAATACTTCCTCACCTTTTACGTCTTATAGGATCGGGGCATATAGGTGTTCAGAGAGCTCTGCGTAACATTTTTCCTGACATTTGCCGGGGAGAATTTTTAAATGAAATAAGACGGACTTTGATCGGGTATCTTGACGCGGGTTCAGGGACTGCTGCCGCGGCAGGTGTTAAAGAGGATGGCGGTACCGGGGGGTACGCGGGGGGCGAAGCCCGTGCGGAACAGAGCCTGATCCATCACCCGAAATTGGAGTTCAAATTCAGAAGGGAGCATTCACAGGTCCTTACGGTTTTTTTTATCGATATTGTCGGGTATACCAGGTGGTCAACAAAGCTGGATATGTCCAGTCTGATGCGACTTGTTAAAACTTTCGAGAAAATTGTAACAGGCACGATTGACAGGTACAACGGACGTATAATTAAAAAAATGGGGGACGGGGTGCTGGCAACGTTTAAACATCCTGTAAACGCTGCCGCGGCTTCGATAAAAATCCAGGAAAATATTGCCGGCCGCAACCTGTACACTGTTGATAACGAAAGATTTTATGTCCGCATTGGCCTGCACACAGGGTCTGTTATTCGGAAAGATGCTGATATATATGGAGATGTCGTCAATATCGCTTCCAGAATGGAGACATCAGCGTCACCCGGCGAAATATTGATCACAGAGGTCACTTATAACCAGGTAAAGGAATACATCAAGTGCAGGAAGGTCGGCAAAATAAAGGTCAAAGGGGTCGAAGAGGAGCTGTCGACTTACTCTCCTGAGCAGATATTGGTGGATGTGGAAAAAATAATAAAAGACAGCAGAAAAAACCTGGGGAAAACTATGATAAACAGTGAAGGTTCCCCGCAGAACAGGTTGAGGGAGTCTCTTTTTTCGCCAAGTTTCCACGTGCCGAAAAGTGTGACCCTGGAAGGACAGCTTGTCACACACCTGAAGGAGCTGTTTCTGGACATGTCAAAAGCGGGGGAAGAGATCGCGAATGACTATCATGAAGAGTACGTTTTTAAAAGGTATCTTCAGCAGAAATGGAACGAAATGATGATGAATTTCCGTGAAAAAAAGGGGTATAAAACCTGACCGACCGGTTTAGATCAGCCAGCAGTCGTCGGGGTTAAAGCCGATTCTTACCGTCTCTCCGGTGTCGATTGGAACTGTACCGGGGATCTTTGCAGAGAACACGCAGTTTTTTAATTTTACTTCTATAATAGTAGAATCTCCGAGATATTCAAGGTTCGATACCATGCCTTCAACAATATTTGAATAGTTATTTACTTTTTCGGTCCGCCCTTTATCTAAAAGAACACATTTCTCCGGTCTGACCAGAAGTGAGACTTTTAAACCGGCAGTCAGTTCCCCCTGAAACTTGACATTAAACCGTCCGCAAAGGCTTTTCAGTTCATAGATCATGCCGGTTTTCCCGGCAACCTGGGCATCGATAGAGTTTGTGGTGCCTACAAATTCAGCGACAAATCTGGTCTCAGGCCTGTTGTAAATTTCAAAAGAGTTCCCTGTCTGTTCGATCCTGCCGTCATTCATCACCGCTATTTTATCGGATATTGCGAACGCTTCTTCCTGGTCGTGCGTGACATAAACCGTTGTAATACCAAGCTCACGCTGTATACGTTTCACATCCCTTCTCAAGTCTTTACGAAGACGTGCGTCAAGGGCGCTCAGCGGTTCGTCAAGGAGAAGTATCCCCGGGCTGGGGGCGAGGGCCCTCGCCAGGGCGACCCTCTGCTGTTCGCCGCCCGAAAGCTCTGTTACATTGCGTTTTCCATACCCCGGCAGCCGTATCAGATGAAGAAGTTCTTCGACCCTGTTATTAATGTCTGTCCTGTTCCAGCCAAGCATTTGAAGGCCAAAGGCGATGTTGCCGGAGACATTCATGTTCGGAAAAAGCGCGTAATCCTGAAAGACGAGGCCTGTTCTTCGCATGTGCGGTGGAAGCGCATTAACGATTTTCCCGTTGATACTGATATCACCTTTATCAGGTTTTATAAAGCCTGCAATAATGTGGAGGGTTGTTGTTTTCCCGCACCCGCTCGGGCCGAGAAGGGTGAGAAGCTCGCCTTTTTGTGCTGTAACCGATACATCGATTGTAAAATCCGGATATGTTTTTTTAATACCTTTAAGGGCTAAGCTCATAAACGTCTTTTCCTGTGAATCCCGCAGCGCTGACAGAATAATAGTTAAAATCGTAAATAGGACCCATTATGTTCAAGTGACCTCAAAACCGAGTTTATCGATCAGTAAAAAAATAAGAAAACAGATCAGCATGAGTATAGTGCTCAGAGCACAGGCCCCGAAAAAGTTGTAGGATGAAATGAGCCTGTATATCGCGACCGGAAGTGTTGTGAGATTTGGATTGTATAGCATGAGAGTAGCGTTTATCTCACCAATGGAAATGGCAAACGCGAATGTAGCCCCGGCGATTATTCCAGATTTTATCATCGGGAGTTCGACCCTCCAGAAAGCTTTCCATGGAGTAGCCCCGAGGCTGACGGCCGCCTTTATAAGCCCGGGGTCGATCTTTCTAAAAACAGCAGATACCGATCTTATCACAAAAGGGTATGCGATAACCGTGTGGGCAAAGGCTATGGCGTACCACCTGCCAGTAATATCAATTGGGAGAGTCTGGTATGCTTTGATGTATCCGAGACCAAGGATGATAGAAGAAATGCCGATCGGCAGCATCGCAGCCGTTTCAAGCACTACGCGGCCTTTAAAATTTTTCCTGGTCGTAATATACGCTATTATTGTACCCAGGGGGAGCGAAAAAAGGACAGTCGTGAATCCGAAAAAAAGGCTGTTTTTGATAACAGCCAGATAGGCGATCGAGATACTGCCGGCACGGGCGCCCGTGAAGATCCTTTTGTACCATTCCAGGGTAAGAGACGAACCACCTGTCCAATCCGACCGCCCGACGAATGACCTGCCTGCAGCCGCGAGCATAGGTGCGATAATAATGAGAAAAGTAGCGATCAGGTAGAGTAAAGCCAGGATTCCGCCGGGTGTTCCGAACAGGCTGGACAGTTTTTTCATCTCGTACTGATGTTTTATTTCCGAGGCAAAACTTACTTTCTGCTGCAGTTTGATATAGATGTACATAAAACATATAGAAAGTACAGACTCAACAATGGCAAGCGCGCTACCGGCCTTCAGGTCGAGACTGACTTTTGTCAGACGGTATATCGTCACCTCTATGGTTGAGAACTTCGGGCCACCGCCGAGGACAAGGATCACGGCAAAACTGGTAAAACTGAATATAAAAATGAGTGCCGCTGCGGCAAGGATACCAGGCATAATCTGCGGGAGCAGTATCCGCATGAAAAGTCTGCCGCCTTTCGCCCCGAGGCTCATGGCTGCTTTTTCAAGGTTGGGGTTTACCCTGCTCCACACAGCCGAAACCAGCCGAATACATATCGGAAAATTGTAAAACGTGTGTGCCAGTATGATAGCTTTCAGGGAGTACAGGATTTTCAGAGGGGGTTCATCAAGATTAAAAACCCCCATTAACGCACGGTTGAGAACCCCGTTGTTCCCGAAAAAAATGACAAATCCCAGCACAACAATGATCGAGGGGAGCACAAAAGGGACAGTTGTTATGGCTTTGATTATGCTCTTTCCCCTGAAATCGTACCGTGCGAGCAAATACGCCCCAGGAAGACCCAGGGCAATGGAAGTCAGTGTACTGAGAAGGGCCTGCTCCACAGTGAAAAGAATGACCCGAAGGGTAAAAGGATCCGATAGAATATTGTAGATATGCCCAAAGGTGAAACCGCCGTCTTCCCGCGTAAGACCTTCGGCAAGTATTGAAAGCATAGGATAGAAAAAAAAGATCGAGAGAAATAATAACGGGAGGGCAAATACAACGACGTCACCCAGGTTTACAACCCGCCTGTTAAGCCACCTGCTGTTATTGAAGTTATTTTTACGGTTTATGGTAAATTTATTACTGATAATATTATCCGGGCTGGTCCTGGGGATGGGACTCATTTTTATAATGTCCTTCACCAAGCTGCCATCATCTCGACACGACTTTCAGCCAGTCGTTGATCCACTTTTTCTGGTTTAGCTTTATGTTATATGGGTCAAATGAAAGATTAATATCAGGAGACGGCGCATATTTGAAAGAAGCCGGCAGTTTTACCCTCTTATTAACAGGGAACATCCAGTTTGTCAGAGGGATTTCCATCTGGAAATCTTGCGTCAGCATGAAGTCTATAAATTTTTTGGCAGCAGGAATATTTTTTGACCCTTTGAGAATTCCGGCGCCTTCGATCTGGAGGTAATTTCCTTTTTCAAAGATAAGAGCTTTGTACCGGGTAGTATTTTCGTATTCAGCATGATATGCTGGGCTTGTAGTATAGCTCAACACCATCGGAGCTTCGCCGCTCGTGAAAAGACCGTATGCTGTATCCCAGCCCTCGGTTATTGTAAGTATGTTCGGTTTCAGCCTTTCCCAGTATTCCAGGTAGTCCTCACCGTAGACTTTAACAGTCCAGAGAAGAAAACCGAGCCCGGGGCTTGATGTCCTCGGGTCCTCGAGGATCAATTTCCCCCTGAACTCGGGCTTTAATAGGTCTTCCAGACTAGAAGGAGGATTTTTGAGTTTTTTCGAATCGTACACTATGGCAAAATATCCGTGGTCAAAGGGTGTCACGTGATGGGTTTTATCGAAGATAAGCTCATCGGGGATCAGTTTCAGGTTTACTGAAGTGTAAGGCATCAGTACACCTGAATCAAGCGCTTTTGACAGCAGGTTATTATCTATCCCGAGGATTATGTCGGCCTTTGGTTTCTTTTTTTCGAGGATAACTCTGTTCAGGACCTGGCCGGCGTCCCCCACAGAGATCATCTCGACTTTTACGCCATATTTTTTTTCAAATTTGGGAATTACTTTTCCCGCCGGCCCCCACTCGGAAACGAATGAATCATAAGCGTAGATTGTGAGGTCCGCAGCGGCAGCGGTCATCGTTGAAAAAACCGTAAGGATTAAAGAAAAAAACAGAAATGTTCGAAAATAGTTAAATCTGGTCATGGTGGGCTTCCTCCGCCGGCATTATCCGGATCAGGTTCAAAGGGTATTATCTCAGGTTTGAAACCACCCCTGTAAAGTAAATATACGTTTTTCCACAATACCGGTCAACAGGAAATTAAGAACAGACTGTAAATGAGCACACAAATATGTACCAGAAGGAAAGAAAACTTTAGAGTTTATATGGATTCAATTATCCGCAATCGCTTTTATTTGTTACCGGTGAATAATTTCGACTGTAAACCCTGATATTTTTGTAAAGTGCGTTATCTTTATTACTGAAAGACCATTATCTACACGAAGTGGAGATTTTATTTGACATAATGCCGTTTGCATCAAGTCTAGGAGGGAAAAAATGAAAATCAAGTATGTGGCAATGATAATTAGTTTTGTAATATTATTTGCGGGCATAATGGGCTGCGCAGTGGGGACAACGGGTGAAATTGAGCCGTTTAATATCGGTGATCCTGAAACATCACCTGTAGAAGATGCTGAAATATATCATCCCAATAACTTTAAAATATCGATCACAGACGCACCTACCAGGTACAGGGACCTGCAAGCGGTAAATGTCACATTCAGCAGGATCGACGTATCCAGGGGCATTGATGGACAGGAGGAATGGGAACGGATTACAATTGAAACAGACGATAATGAACCTATCACTGTCAATTTACTTAACCTCACAAACGGCACACTCCAGACGCTTGGCCAGGCAAATTTGTCTAACGGTGAATACCGCCAGATCAGGTTTTATGTGGATAAAGCATCGATCGTGGATAAGAATTTTGTTGAACACGACGTCCACCTTGCGTCAAATAAGCTGAAAATTTTCAATTCCTTTATTATTGAAGATGGGAAAATGACAAGTCTTGTTTTTGATTTTGATGTCAGTCGTTCAATAAAGAAGTTGCGACATGGACGGAAAGAGAGATGGCACATGACTCCGGTTGTCAGGTGTGTACGCCGGTATCAAACCGGCGCGATTACCGGCAAAGTAGTGTACCCGGATGATGTAAAGGCAACTGTAACAGCATACAGAGTCGGGGGAACCGACAGTTATGCCTCCACTATTACATATTACTCCGGAAAGTTCATCCTCGGGTATCTCGAACCCGGGATCTATGATGTCGAGATTAATGCGGGTGAAGAGGATGAATATTTTCTCAGAGTTGAAGATGTCGAAGTAGAGAAAGGGAAAATTAAAAATCTTGGCGAGCTTACTTTTCTTCTTCGATCAAATAAGTCGATAAACACTATAACCGTGAATGTCTCGATAGATATCGTTAATTCAGCCATTATGGGGAGCCCGGTTTTTATTAAGGTTTTCGCAGGAGACCCTGAGATTCCGAGAGATGAGTTTGAAGCCGGGACCGCACAGTACCTTGACGGCGAATCAGCTCCTTTCACAAGATCGATTATACTGGACAATTCAGGGGAAGGCTACCCGGACGGTTCATACGGTATTTTTGTCCTTATAGACACAATCAGAGACCGCAAAGTAACCGCCGCGATCGATGGTCAAATGAAAGATTATGTTGCGGTTGGGGCAGTCAATATCAACGGCGGCCCCGCGAGTGTTGAAATAAATGGGCCCTGGGGCAGTTATTTTACCCTCATAGTGGAAAATCCTGCACCTCCAGCTGATGTCACCGGGAAATTATACCTGGCTCTCGTTTCACAGGGAGGTTATTGGGGGGATAACACCTTTGGGGAAAACGAATTCGCTTCTCCCGGAAGGTATATTGGTATGGATAGCTGGGCACCTAACGGCTTCGCATACGATTTTTTGGCTTTTATCGATACTGACAATGATAATATGGATATTGCCGGTGGGCCGGGCCCTGGTGACTATTATACATCTCTGGCTGTCGATTTTACTGTCGGCGAGATTGTGAGTCCAGTCTGGTCGCTTATTGATTCATGGACGCAAATGCAGTAGATTATAATTTAGATTTTTGAGTTAAAAATCATAAATGAGATGATTTACATTAGAGCAATATATGCAGGTGGGAATAAAAAAAACACTTTTTTTGTGCTTCCCCTTTGGAATGTCAATAGCTGACGAGAGACAGGGGGAAATGCGAAAAAGCGAAATTAATCGCACCGGGAGAAATGTTTTTCTTCCCGGTGCTTTGTTTTTATTCCTGACATTTTTATTTTTATCCAACCAAAATGCTTTTTCACTCCCCCTGGGCAATGTTACAGTCACTCCCACTAATTCGGAAGTTGTTAATACAACTATTTACACCGTGAATTTTGATGTTTCAGGAACAGGCGTAATAAATGCTGATTCGAAAATCCTTGTCGCTTTCCCGGCGGGCTTCGACATTTCAGGGATAGTTTTTGTATCTTCTACTACGATGACAGGTACTTTTTCTATTGGCATTTCAGGTCAAACGGTAACCTTCTCACGTCCCGGGGGTGTTAATTTCATTTTCAGCTGGGATCCTGCGGATCTCACTTTCGCAAATGTCGTAAACCCTACAACATCCGGTACTGCATATACCGTTAGTGTTGAAACAACAACCAATGCGGATGTACGTATCGACGGCCCAACAGCCTCGGCAAATTTTACAATTACCCCCGGGCCGGCGGATTATTTCGATGTAGTAACGCAGAATGGGGGAGTAGAGGGAGCGGACACGGCGTTTACGCTGACGGTGAGTGCGTATGATGAGTACGGGAACGCTGCCAGTGGGTATGTGGGAGCGCACACGATAGATTTCACGTCGACGGCTACGGTATCGCCTGGAGGAGGGAGTGGGTTGACGGTGCCGACGGTGCCAGTGCAGGAGGTTGGGGTAGTATTTGATGGGAGTGGTGTGGGG
>DRHN01000028.1 GCA_011049595.1 Spirochaetota bacterium
AAAATATCAAATCGAAAAAGTCAGTAGTTCTATCGGCGTCTTGTAAACGCGATAAGGGACACTCTCATGGAGCAGTGGACCGCCCAAAAGAACAGGTGGCTTCCGCTTGCGTATGAGCCCGCTTTAAAGGCAATGAGAGAGGTTGTAAAGAAGTGGATCAGCAAAACAGGTGCGGCAGGTAAAGCCTGAGGAAAAAGGCTCTCGAGGATGTTGAATATATTGCAATACATTTATTTTACAAGACGCCGATAGAACTACTGACTTTTTCGATTTGATATTTTTTATTAAATTCTTAAAAATTGCGGGGAAATATGGAAATATGTCCGGAAGGTCAGAAAAAAGTAAAGGTTGCAGTCGTCCAGGCAGCCCCTGTGCTTTTCGATCGGGAAGCGACACTGGAAAAAGCAGCAGTTTTAATATCAGAGGCCGGCAAACAGGGGGCCGGGCTGGTTTTGCTGCCGGAAGCGTATGTCCCGGCCTACCCGAGAGGCTTCAGCTTCGGCATGGTTGTTGGAAGCCGTAAATCCGAAGGGCGGGCACTCTGGAAAAGATACTGGGAAAACGCCGTGGAAGTACCCGGCCCGGCAACCGTTGCACTCGGCGCTGCCGCAAGGGAGGCGGGTGTATTTCTCGCGATCGGCGTGATCGAGCGGGACAACCAGTTCAGCCGGGGGACCCTTTACTGCACTTTGCTGTATTTCGGTCCCGGTGGGAAATTGCTGGGTAAACACAGGAAACTCAAACCTACAGGTGCCGAGCGTTTGATCTGGGGAGAAGGGGACGGAAGCACGATGCCTGTAGTGGAAACACCTTTCGGTAAAGTTGGCGGTCTCATATGCTGGGAAAATTATATGCCTCTGGCGCGCACGGCAATGTATGCTAAAGGCGTTGAGATCTATCTTGCCCCGACCGCCGATTACCGTGACGCCTGGCAGGCAACAATGCGGCACATCGCCTGCGAGGGGCGCTGTTTTGTGCTCGGGTGCAACCAGTTCGTAAAAAAGGACATGTACCCGGAAAACCTGGAAACACTGGAGGAGCTTGAAGACCGGCCCGAAATAATGTGCAGGGGAGGGAGCGTCATAGTCGCGCCCCTCGGTGATGTCATAGCAGGCCCCCTGTTCGATGAAGAGGGGATACTGTACGCCCAGCTGGATATGACGGAGGTCGTCAAGGCAAAGATCGATTTTGACGTGGTAGGCCATTACAGCAGGCCTGATGTGTTTCAATTGTCAGTAAATGAAAAGACGTTATCACCGGTATCGCCGATGTCGTGAAAAAATTTATACACGGTCCTGTTCGATATAAATGGAAGATCGAAAATTAAAATAAAAATAAGGGTGATAAAATGAACCAGAAGGTCAAAGAGCACTGGGACAATCTTTACTCGGGGCAGGATGTCACAAAGCTGGGGTGGTATGAGGAAAACCCCGAGCCATGCCTCGAGCTGCTTGCGGAGTGTAAATTCAGAAGGACGGACCCTGTCATAGACGTAGGATGCGGCGCCTCTTCATTTATCGATAATCTGATCTCTCTGGGCTACTCAAATATCACCGCATTTGACATAAGCAAAGCGGCGCTTGATAAGACAAAGGAGCGCCTTGGAAAGACAATTTCCTCCCGGGTCAAGTTTATCGCAGGCGACATCACAGATCAGGGCTCTCTCGGGATCGGGCTTGAAATCGGGCTCTGGCATGACAGGGCGATGCTGCACTTCCTTGTCGAAGAAAAGGACAGGGATGACTACATGGCAAATTTAAAACGAAATGTGAGGGTAGGCGGTTACCTGATAATCGCGGCTTTCTCCGACGACGGAGCCAGGAAGTGCAGCGGGCTGGATGTTCACAATTACAATGAAAAGACGCTCACCATGCTGCTGGGAGACGATTTTGAATTGCTGAAAAACTTTCGATATACCTACTGCATGCCTTCCGGGGACAAAAGGCCGTATATATATTGTCTGTACAGGAAGGTTAAGCGTGAGTGAAAGTTCATATGCAGGAGAGACAAAAAGAAGTTTATGGCACGAAACGGAAGGGGAAAAACGGGGTGAGCCGGAAAGCGTTCCAGGACTTCTATCCTGATGAACTGAGCTGGTGTTATGGGTGCGGCCGTCTCAACGAGCATGGCCTGCGGATAAAAAGCTACTGGGACGGGGAAGAGAGCGTGGCCACCTATACCCCGGAG
>DRHN01000029.1 GCA_011049595.1 Spirochaetota bacterium
ATAAGCATGATATCAGCAGTGGATGAAAAAATAAAATTTATAGAATCCGAGAAGGATGTTCTTGATAAAATTGAGACTGACGTTGCACGGGTAAAGGGACAGTATAAAGCGCTTGAGGATAGTATGGAAGTGTTGAAAAACAAAGAAGCGGACATCGATGTGTCAATAGAGACTATTACAAAGACAAAGGAATTTATATCGAACCTTGAAAAGAGGACAGAGCTCCTGAAAGAGAGTTTTAATGAGATAAAGGGGATCGAGGAGGATTTAAAAAATAAGATCGCTGTTGTTGACGGGAAAACCTCCGCGCTTGCAGGAAACGAGAAAAAGATCGATGAAGTTTTGTCGAGATTCACAGAAATGGATTCTCTGGTAATTGATATTGAGGCCAGAACAAAACAGCTTCAAAGCACGCGTGAATGGCTTGCACGGACTGAATCCCGGCTTGTAAATCTTTCCCGTGACGCTGAGAGAATTGCGGAGGAGTTGAAACAATTAATGCAGGGGGGTGCAAAACCCGGTACGGGGGATGGAAAATCCGGCGATGAAAAGTCCGCCGTACTTTCCGTTAAAGCGGAAAGCAAGGTAAAAACGGTACTTACCCTCTATGACCAGCAATGGTCGATCCAGGAGATCTGCAAGGTGACGAAAATGAGCAGAGGCGAGGTTGAGCTGATATTAGAACTGAACAACCGGGGTTGAGGTCACCTGAGCTGCGCGAATATGTTTTCCGTTTTTTCTTTTGCTTTTATAGCTATCTCTTCGGGGTCCTCTTTCCAGTAATCTTCATTGTATATTTCGATCGAATAGAACCCGTCATATGATATATTCCTGAGTGCCTGAAGCACCTCTTTAACGGGCAGCACCCCATCCCCGGGGAACACACGGTCATAATCTCCGTGTTGCTCGACAGGTCTTTCTTTAGCGTCGTTTATATGGACAAACAGGATCTTTTCCTTCGGTATTGCACTTATATCGTCTATATGTGATTTTCCTTTATAAATGTGAAAAGTGTCGATGCATAGACCTATGTTGTCCCTGTTCGCCCTGCTGATTATCTCCCATGACATAGATAAGTCTTTGATCTGTTTTGCGAACCCCAGGAACTCATATGCAAGAGTTATTTCATATTTTTTTGCCCAGTCTGCAAGCTCTATCAGGTCTTCTGAGGTGTGGCCTTCATTCAAATACCTTATGACATCTGTTTCTTCGAGGTCAACCCCGTCATACCCGCATTCAGCCGCGATTTCAAACTTTTTCTCAAGGTCTTTACAATGCCTTATTGTAATGCTGTGAAGTGCCAGCTTTATACCCATGATTTTACTCCCTGTGAAAGTACTATATTTATAAAGTGCGCAAGCCCTGTCATTCAGATTACATATAAACCTTTTAGTAAGGTCCGATTTTCGGAAGTGAGTAAACAGACTTCCATCCTCTGCTGCCGGGTTCTTTCAAATAGGGCCCCATCTCACTGTTGGTTCGGAAGGTGGTCTTTTCAGGGTCAGGGACAGTGCCCGCCGGCCATGTCTACAGCATAATCCATATTGACCATTTCCGGCATAAGCAGGAGACCGAGAGAGGTCTCGGCCTCGTCTGCATGTATAAACCGGGTCTCGAATGCACCCCCGTATTCAGTTGTTTCAAAGAACTCACGTATAGCTCTGTGCCACTCCAGAGCAAGGTAAAAACCGGGCAGTTGATACATGTTCATGAATCTTTTTACAGCTTTTTCGAGTTCATTCTGCTGAGCGTAATTGATGGGAAACGCCAGGTTGACAGGCACACCTTTGTTAGCGGTTTTCCTTCTCAGGCCTCACATATCCGGGCAACCATTATGGTATCGAAACCGCTGATCGTGTGATCACCATGGTTCTCGGTGGACCCTGCGGTGATAAGGACGATATCGTTTTTCCGGCGATTTTCGACAAGATCTTTTCTAAGCGTATGAGGTGTTCTTTCAATCTACCGACCGATGTGTCTTCAAAAAAAGGTTTTCTTGGATTCCGGCTCATCGATCTGCCTCCTCTTAGTGGTTCTGCGGAAGATTATTTTTGCATATTACATAACTTTCGGGTATTTAAAAAGTTGTTGCATTTAAATGATAGCCGTGGTATATTAATCACATATTCAGCTTATGAAGAACGCCCAATACCATGGTTAACGTTGACCGAGAAAAACAGATTGTAAAGGTTGTCGCGCGTATCGAACGGTCGTCTTTATCCCCAGAGATTTATATCAAACGCTATAGAATCCCTTTTAGTATTGCACAATTTTACCGCTATCGTTCACGCCTATCCGAGAAAGGCAAAGAGGGATTAAAGGATAGGCGTCAGGATGGAAACAATCGAAAACTGGATAAGGATGAGCTTGCTTTTCTTCGCG
>DRHN01000030.1 GCA_011049595.1 Spirochaetota bacterium
CAGGTATTAGCTGAAAAGGGTATCGAAATATCACTGGAAGAGAGCCAGCACCAGGCCTCCAGCGGGTGTCCCGGCTCGAAGGCAATGGATTTTTCTTCATCCGAAGAGAGAGTTGACACGTCAGGAGAAAAGAGGCCGTCCGAGCTGACACATTGGCCGGTACAGCTGCACCTGGTCGGGCCGATGGCGCCCCATTTCCTTCGAAAAGATATCCTGCTGTCGGCTGACTGTGTTGCCTATTCGCTCGGTGATTTTCACCGTGATCATCTCAAAGGTAAAGCGCTGATGATAGCATGCCCGAAACTCGACAGCGGGCAGGAAGTTTATGTCGATAAACTCACGGCGCTCATTGATAACGCCGACATAAAATCACTAACCGTCATGACTATGGAAGTCCCCTGCTGTACCGGGCTTGTAAGCCTTGCCGAGGAAGCCGCTTCAAAAGCATCTCGTGAAGTCCCTATAAAATGGATCGTGGTGAGCGTCCGCGGCGAAGTCATTCGGGAAGAATCGATCAATGCTGAGAAATTTGTTTGAACGCATTTTTAAAGTTTGATTTTTAAAATAATTGTTGCCTGATCAAAAAACTATTATTAGTATTGTTTCATAATTTTTTCTGTATGGTATTAGATGTAATCTGGCGATAAAGCTGTCACCTTTATAGTACATATATTACCGTGATAGAATTCGACTCAATACAATGCTAAGGAGATCAATTATGTCTGGACAGGAATACGAATTTGAAACCCTGGCCCTTCACGTGGGTCAGGAGGAGCCTGATTCTGCAACAACCGCCCGAGGAGTGCCGATTTACAGGACAAGCTCTTATGTTTTCAGGGATACAAAGCATGCTGCGGACCTGTTCGCGCTGAAGGAACTTGGTAACATATATACCAGGATCATGAACCCCACGCAGGACATCCTGGAAAAAAGAGTAGCCGCTCTGGAAAATGGGGCTGCAGCTCTGGCCCTGTCATCAGGGACTTCAGCCGTCTATTATTCCATTATTAATATTTGTTCTTCCGGCGATGAAATAGTATCAGCCAACAATCTTTACGGCGGTACCTATACTATGTTCAACTCGATCCTGCCTCAGTTTGGTATCAATGTGAAGTTTGTTGACCCGACTGAAGGTGTTAACTTTGAAAAAGCTATCACCGGCAAAACACGTGTTCTTTACATCGAGACCATTGGTAACCCGGTTGGCGAGGTGACTGATATCGAAGATATAGCCGCCGTGGCAAAGAAACATCATCTGCCATTGGTCGTGGATGCTACTTTTACTACACCGTATTTACTCAAACCGATCGAACATGGCGCGGATATTATCTGCCACTCACTGACAAAGTGGCTTGGAGGGCATGGAACAGGCATCGGCGGTATCGTTGTGGATTCAGGAAAATTCGACTGGACAGATAAAAAATTTAAACTTTTCAACGAACCCGACGAGGGCTATCACGGCCTGCGTTTTGCGCATGACCTGGGGGACCTGAACAGCCTCGCTTTTATCCTGCGTATGCGTCTCATACCGCTGAGAAATCTGGGCGCTTGTATTTCACCTGACAACGCGTGGATCTTTTTGCAGGGTATCGAAACACTCTCGTTAAGGATGGAGCGTCACTGTGAAAACGCGATGAAAGTGGCCCGGCACCTGAGCGGTCACAGCAAAGTCAAATGGACCAGGTATCCCGGCCTGAAGGATGACCCGACATATCCGGTTGCGAGTAAATATCTGAAAAAGGGGTTCGGCGGGATGGTCGTTTTCGGCATCAAAGGCGGTAGAGATGCGGGCGAGAAATTTATCGAGAGCTTAAAACTTTTTTCCCATCTCGCTAACGTCGGTGACGCAAAAAGCCTGGCCCTTCATCCTGCCAGCACTTCTCATTCACAGCTTTCTGAAGAACAGCAGATTGAAAGCGGTCTTTCACCGGACCTTGTTCGTTTATCGATTGGAATTGAGAATGTAAAAGACATTATCAATGATTTAGACCAGGCTATGGAAAAAATATAGTATTCAGGGTGAGATCATGGGCAGGTATTTTGAAGACAATTCATTTACTATCGGCCAAACTCCGATGGTCAAAATAAACAGGATCATTGATAAGGGCGGGGCAAATATATTTGCGAAAATAGAGGGGCGCAACCCTTCCTATTCTGTTAAATGCCGTATAGGCGCCTCTATGATATGGGATGCTGAAAAACGGGGTGTCTTGAAACCGGGAAAAGAGATAATTGAGCCTACCAGTGGAAACACTGGCATCTCTCTGGCCTTTGTAGCTGCCGCGCGCGGCTATCAAATAACTCTCACCATGCCTGACACAATGAGTATAGAAAGAAGGAAGATACTAAAAGCTTTGGGGGCTACACTTATTCTTACCGAAGGGTCAGGCGGTATGAAAGGAGCCGTGAATCAGGCGGAGGAGCTTTACAACAATGATAAAAATAAGTATGTACTGCTCCAGCAGTTTAAAAATCCGGCAAACCCTCAGATCCACGAAAAGACTACGGGCCCGGAAATTTGGGACGCTGTAGAAGGAAAGGTTGATGTTTTTGTGTCCGGTGTCGGGACCGGAGGAACAATTACCGGGGTGTCACGTTATTTTAAAAAGGAAAAGAATAAAAATATCCTGTCAGTGGCTGTGGAACCGGACGACAGCCCTGTAATCAGTCAGAGTTTGTCAGGAGAAAAGTTACAGCCCGGTCCTCACAAGATCCAGGGCATCGGGGCCGGATTTATCCCGGAAATACTGGATTTATCGCTTGTGGACAGGGTAGAGAAGGTGAGTAATGAGGAGGCTATCGATTTCGCGCGCCGTCTCGCGAGAGAAGAGGGCATTCTTTCGGGTATATCTTCCGGGGCGGCGGCAGCTGTTGCGGTAAGGCTTGGAAAACTTCCCGAGTTCTCCGGAAAGAGTATTGTTGTTATACTGCCGGATTCCGGAGAAAGATATCTGTCAGGGGTGTTGTACGAAGGATTATTTAGCGGCTCAACCGGGATTTAAATCACCGGGATTATAATGAGCTTTCTTGTAAAAACCAATAAGGGCGGATATAAAAGGATCGTCTTTCTGGGGATCTGTGTTGGTGTCGCGGCAAGTATTCTTGGTGCAGTTCTTTTTAACAAACTGACCGGCGGTTTCAGCGGAATAAACGAGGAGCTGTTTGAAGGTATCACGATGATCGTGGGGACAGTTCTTCTCACAACCATGATCCTCTGGATGGCCGGTCAGAAGAGCATGGCAAAACACCTTGAGGACAAGGTGGATTGAAAACTTCTGGTACCCATAAATCCTGCGGTAAAGCCCGACGGCAGCTTCCCTGTTTTTCATGAAAACGGATATATCGGAAGTATATTAAAAGGGCTTTTCGGATATAACGGTAATCCTTCCCTTATCGAGGTTTTGGGATATGCCGGTTATTGTCTGTTCATCGGTGTAGCGTGGGGAAGGAAGAAATTTACGACCAATCAGGTGGCTGTGTAGAAAAATAAGTGTGAGAACATACATCGTAAATTTATTCGGGCAGCCTGCGCACTGCTTTTTCGACAACCGCTATAAAATCCGCGCGGTCGTACCCTTTGTGAAAAATCGGCTTTCCAAAGAAAACATCGACTTTACCCCTGCGCGGAAAATGTTTCCATCGGGGTAAAATTTGCCTCATTCCCTTTATCCGTACCGGGTAAACGGGGGCACCTGTTTTTTCTGCGATAACATAGATGCCCCCCCGGAACCTGTTGATGTCATCAGTGTCACTGGTCTCGCCTTCGGGAAAGATCAGGATCCAGTGACCTTCGTCAAGAAGCTCTCCTGTGTACTCGAGGCTTGCCCTGTATGCGGCCCCTTGAGGAAAAGGGTATGTTTGAAAAAGAAATGTGATAAGGTAGTATGCCATTCCATTCAAAACATGCTTTATATGATGGATAAATCCGGTATTCAGTTTCACGGGTGTATCCTCAACCCGCGCGCTGCTGGCACGCCCGTAACCCGGAAAAAAGGAGTGAAATCTGTTTAAGCCCATGGCGGGAGCGATCTTTGAGCGCAAACCGGTGGGAAGGGCGAGAAGAACGGCAAGCGGATCAAGGTCGGATGAGTGATTTGCAGCTAAAATACCCGGCCCTTTTGATTTATCTATATTTTTAAGACCGTGCGGCCTTATTCTGTAGAATAATCGGAACCCCTGTATAACCAGCAGACCGGTAAAAACAGCACGGAAACTTTTCGTGATCTTTCTTTTTGCCCATCTGGGCATCGGAACAACCCTGGTTGAGCCCCTGCCTGCGGCAAGGTTTTCAAGATCTTTTACAGTTGTGTCCGGTCCAATAGAAATTTCGTCTATGCTCGAGCCGTATTTTCTTTCGATCCTGCTGACCGCTTCTGCCAGGTCCAGTGAATCCAGCCCGAGGTCATTTATGAGTTTTGAATCAGGGCTGACAGATCCCGGGACCAAACCGTCAAACACATTCCCATCATCAAGTATGTTTTTGCGAGTCCCGGTCAATTTTTTTAATACTTCAGTTTTGCGTACTTTGAGCGTTGAAGTACGCGGAAAGTCAGCTTCTTTCCACACAGAGTACCCGCGTATCCTCTGGAAAGGCAGCAGTTTGGAGTTGACCGCGGATACTATCTTTTCCGGGTCGAAACCGGGTTCAAGAAGCAGCACCCCGTGCACGCTTTCACCGCCGGCATCGGGCAACCCGACCACGATACCGTCTCGTACTCCTCTGGTTTTGTTCAGCACCTTTTCGATGTCCTCGGCATAGACATTGCGCCCGTCTGATGTTGGTATCATATCTTTTTTGCGACCCTTTATGAAAATATGCCCTTCGCTGTCAGTGGACCCCACATCCCCGGTTTTCAGCCATCCGTCCTTTAATATCTCGGCAGTGCTTTCGGGGTCATTGTAGTAACCTGCCATCACATTGGAACCTTTTACAAGGATCTCACCGTCAGGCCCGATCCTGACCTCCTGCCCGGGCAGTATTTTTCCGACTGATCTCATATCGTGTTTGAAGGGATTGAACATAGTGACCATGGGCGCAGTTTCAGTTAGACCGTAACCCTGGAACACGGAAAATACGGTCCTCCTCCAGAATTCGTGGGTATCGGGGTCCAGGGGGGCGCCCCCTGTAATGAACGACCAGAAGTGCAGGCCAAGAAAACTGTGAATGTTTAAAAAAAACAGGACCCTGATCTGGTAAGGGAGTTTTACCCAAAGCTCCCACCGTTTTTCAAAAGCTGCCAGTTTATTCCGGGCGGCCATCTCGGCTTTAACATATTCCTCCAGCAGCTTGAGAACCCTCGGGACCGTGATCAGGGTGAGGATCCTGTGACGCTTTATCGCTCTCACTATTGCTGCCGGGCCGGTTTCCCTGGTGAAATAAACAGTGCTGCCTATGATTATCGGGAGAAATATCCCGGTGACCTGGCCGAACATGTGGCTGTAAGGCACAGTGCAGAGAAGTCTGAAGGGGGTAAGAAACTTAATTAATTTTTCTTTTTTTTCAACCCCCTTTTGGATCGTCTCCAGGTTGGAAATAATATTTCCGTGTGTCAGACGCACACCCTTTGGATCCGATGTTGTTCCAGAAGTAAACACGATTTCAGCCGTATCATCGGTTTCGATTGCCGGCGGATCGACCTTTGCAAGGCTTCTTTTATCATTAATTCCGGTGGTTTCGATTTCTGAAAATGAAATGCACTCGGTGTTTATACCGGCGGTAGGTTTTTCACTTATGATGAGCACCGGGGAGGTTCTTTTATAAATATCCTTTAACAGCCCGGACGACGTGTTGTGGTCGAGGGGTACGACAACAGCTCCCCTGTGCAGGATCGCGAAAAACGAAATCACCCACTCGGGGGACTGCTCCCCTAAAAGGATCACCCTTTCCCCTTTATGCACATTCGCTTTGAGGAGTATACCGCTCAACCTCAGTATAGACGACCGTACCGTACCAAAAGTCATGGGGTTTGTTCTGTAGCCTTTATACCCCACTATAAAGTTCCGGTTTTCCCACTTCTTCATCAGATCGATGTACTCGTGAAGCCCAGAAATTTTCATACAGCACCTGCTGTTTTTAATAAAGTTACAGAAAAGTTTTCAGCATTTCAACACCTGAAGTCTTGATATAACAGTTACCCACCGACCGTGGTATAAGGATAGTTTCCCCTTTTTTAAACGGGACATGGCCTGCTGCATAATGGATGCTGCCGCTTCCATCGAGGATATTGAGTGCGTTAAAGTGAGATTCATTTATAGAAATGTCGAACTCCCGGGTGTATTTCAGATGGTCAATGTTGAAGTACGGGCACCGGACAAGCGTGTGGGAAATGTTTTTTTCATCCCCGGCGTAGTCAACCACAATTTCTTCCATGTATTGTTCATATAGTTCGCTTCGCGGGAAGGTTATTACATCCAGGGCTTTCTCAACGTGAAGGGGGCGAGGTTTTCCGTCCCTGCCTTTTCTTCCCCAGTCGTAAAGCCTGTAGGTCGTGTCCGAATTTTCCTGGATCTCGCATACCATGATCCCCTCGAGTATTGCGTGGACAGTCCCGGTTTTTATGAATATAAAATCGCCCCTGAACACGGCCAGCCTGTTCAATCCTTCCTCGATCCTGTTTTCCGCGATCATTCGGGTAAAAACCTGCTTGTCAATGCCTTTTTGCAGCCCCATTATCAGCTCGGCCCCGGGCGGCGCGTCCATTACAAACCAGCACTCGGTCTTGCCGAGCTCGCCCGGGCTTTCATGAGCGCCCGCGTAATCGTCATCCGGGTGCACCTGAACCGAGAGTCTTCTGTTAGCGTCTATATATTTTATAAGGACGGGGAAACGGCCGTTACCGGTTTTCGGGCAGAGGTCTTCTCCAAAAGTTTCAACCAGCCATCTCAGACTTTTTCCCGCAAGAGGCCCGTTCTTTACTCTACTGATATCTTCGTCATGGTCGGATATCTCCCAGGATTCGGCAACGGTCTCGTCATTTTTTATATTCTTGCCTATCTTTCTAAGATTATTCCCGCCCCAGATGTAGGGTTTATATATTTCGGTAAATTTAAAAGGGTATAAATCGCTGTCTTTCAAAATAATCCTCCTTTTAGATTCTTTTTGTTTATTTACGATTATTTAATACAATTTTACCTGAAAAATATTTATTTTTCAATTATTTTATTTTTATTACACTGCATGGGGGAATGTTAAATGGATGAAAAGAACAACAGGATCGTCGCGATAGAGGCCCACCCTGATGATGTTGAGTTTGTGTGCACGGGCACCTTGAAGCTTCTCAAAGATAAAGGTTACAGGATCTTTATCGGTGCGCTGGCAAACGGCAACTGCGGCTCCATGGTCGAGTCGCCGGAAAGCATTACCAGGATCAGAAGGAAGGAGGCGGTAGATGCCGCAGAGATGCTGGACGCGGAGTTTTATCCTTTCGGTGAGCAGGATCTGAAAGTTGAGTACAGCAATCCCACCTTGATGAAGGTTACCGAGTATCTGAGGGCTGTCGACCCGCTGATAGTCTTTACCCATCAGCACGAGGACTACATGATCGAGCATGAGGTTGTAAGC
>DRHN01000031.1 GCA_011049595.1 Spirochaetota bacterium
AGATGTGTATAAGAGACAGGCCACGAAAGGCTCAAAACATAAAACGCAACGCAAAATCCGGTCGTCACGCCCCGATTTCCTGGACCCGTGGTAAAAATAACACCGGGCAATCGATATTGACAATTAAAATCGACAAATAATATTGACAAAAATCGATCGATTGCTTAATATACGGATCAGTAATATTAAAAGGAGTTAACCATGAAGAAAATATTTCTACTTCTATTAGTAATTGTTTTAATTGTACCCGCTGCTTTGACCGCCAGTAAAAAAGAAGCGATCGAACCGGCTTCAGAAGAAGCTGTCGATATGGAAGACGGGGATGAAATAGATCCCTGGATACTGGAAGTAAGGGAGCCCTACATGAAGTATCTGGACAGCATTCCTCCTTCTTTCAGGGGTCCCACCGGTCAGAAAGTCACATGGTCAAAAGACACCCTTGTTCTCACCAGGTCTGAAGTCCGGAAGATACGGGCGGGAAACTACAAAGTCGCAGTTGTCTGGCATACCCTTGCTGGCGACTATATAGCCGCCTGGAGGAAGGGAATAATCGACGCGTGCGAGTACTTCGGCTTGGAAATAGTCGCCGAAACCGATGCAGGCTACGACCCGGGCAAGCAGGCTTCCGATGTCGAAACAGTGATGCTGCTGAAGCCTGACGTCATCATTTCAGTGCCTATCGAACCTGTAACATCCGCCGCCGCATTCAGACCGGCTGTCGACGCCGGTATCAAGCTGTCTTTTGTCTCAAATCAGCCGGAAGGTTATGTACATGGAAAGGACTACATCGGTATCACAACCGCAAACACCCACACCAGGGGGCTTGTCGCCGCGGATATGATAGGGAACAACATCGGGAAAAACTCAAAAATCGCCCTGGTGACATGGGGTGTTGACTACTGGTTTACAAAATATTCCGACAATCTTGTCCGGGAAACCATAAAAGAAAAGTTTCCCGGCATCGAGGTCCTTGCTGACGAGCAGTTCATCGAATGGGAAAAGGCCGGGGACGTTGCCGCTGCGATCATACAGAGATATCCTGAAATAGACGGGTTCTACACTACCTATGTGTCATCGGCACTACCCATAGCATCAGCCATTCTGGATGCCGGCAGATCCGACATAAAAGTGATCACAAACGACATTGACGAGCCCACGATGATAAACATGGTAAGTGGCGGAAGCATTGTGGGGGCGGGTGAGGACATGACCTACAACATAGGTGTTGATGCCGTTATACAGGCCATCTACGGTATTCTGGGGAAAGACGGCCAGGAGTATGCCGTGGGGCCGATAATGCCTGTAACAAAAGAAAACGCGAGAGAAGCCTGGGGTTTGACCAAGCGCACACCGATCCCTGATATGCTCGAGCAGGCCCTGAAAGACGCAGGCTTATGATCTGGACTTGTATCACATGCTGTCTATTAAATCATTGAGCCTTTCCCTGTAATATTTAAAATTGTCCCACCGCACGTCATCGGAAACATGATGATCTATGTGCGGTATATATCCGCTATATTTCAGCAGCTCTTTTATCTTTTCAAGCTCCCTGTCGATATTTTGTTTTGCATTTTCTACGGTCATTATGCTTTTGTCCACACCTCCCAGGATCTGAAAGCCGGGGTGGTTTTTCCTTATCCGGAGCATATCGTTTCCGGCCCTTATTTCGAACGGGAATAGCCCGTTTATCCCAAGTTTTTCCCAGATGGGAATGAGGTCCTCAACATACCCGTCGCTATCCACGTGTATGTTCTTAACACCGTACTGCTTAAAAAAGTCAACGATCCTTATATAATAGGGCGACATGAATTCCTCGAACATTTCAGGAGAGATCATCGAACCGGTCCTTCCCGACATGTCCTCCCAGATCAGAACAACATCCGGCTCCATGTCACGCATTATTTCGCCCCAGTACCCCATGGTAAATTTAAGATAAAACTCATTTATATCTTTTATAAAGCCCGGGTCATCGTACATCATTAAAAATAGCTCGGTAGTACCTATGAGATGCCTGGGCAGCCCCAGAAACCCGAAAGGAAACCCTCCAAGCCTGATCGGAAAACTCCTGTTTTTCAACTTTTTTGAAAGCTCTTTCCAATTTCCGGGCAGCCTTTTTGAGTAGTCTCCATCGTAATGCTCACGGTACTTTTCAAAATCTCTCCTGCTTTTGACCGGGAAATCCAGGTCCAGCGGGGTCGATGACCCTGTTTTTCTGATCTTTTTCGTAATGCCGAACAAGTCTGTGTAAGTCCTGTACTCATCGTCCTCTTCAAGGGTCTTTTCTTCAAAGAGAGGGCTGAAATTGCACGGAAATTTTGAAACATAGGTGTCAAGGTGAAAGTACGCCCTTGCATTTTTGTCCTCGACCGTGCTGTCATCCGGGTCTACTTTATCCGCACCGCTGATCGTGCCGCTGTCCAGGATATTTTCCGGCAGCTCCTCTGTTACCGGCATCCCGTCCCTGATAAAATTCTTTATCGTCGTGGTCCAGAAGCCGTACTCCGCCTTTAAAGGCGGTACTTTTTCAAAATCCATCACAGCTAAAAATCTTTCTCTCGCGTTCATGGGCCTCTCCCCTGTTAATCTGCAAGTTTGCTGTACGTTTCTTTTAATATCCCGAAAAGCCCCCGGTACACATCTATGTATTTCTGATATTTTTTATCTTCACCGGGAACAGGCTCAATTTTCACGTTACTCTTCACGATCTTCTTTACAGTTGCTTCGATATCCTTATAAAGCCCGATCGAATGGCCGGCTATCACGGCGGAGCCGAGGGTCGAAAGGTCGCTCCTGAACAGGTTCTGGAAAGGCACCTGAAGCACGTCCGCCTTGATCTTCATCCAGAGCCTGCTTTCTGCACCGCTGCCTATGGCAGTTACGGTTTTAAGGTCAACCTCCGGTACCAGCTCCTGTATTATCCCCTTTGTGATGTAATGATCGTAGGCTATCGATTCAAGTATTGACCTGTAAAAGTGTATCCTTTTGTGGGCCCAGGTGTGGCCTATGAAAAGGCCCCTCACGTCAGGGTCAGGCGGAAAAAACCTTCCCTGAAGATAGTCAACCGCGACAAGCCCATCCGAACCCGGCGGCAGTAACGCTGCTTTCTCATCGAGATAGCCGTATATATCACCGCCGTCTTTTTCTATCCGCTCTCTTTCCTCCCTGAAAAATTCATCGACAAACCACTTGTGTGTTCTTCCCCCCAGAACCACAGAAAGCAGGTAATAATTGTCCCCGATCGCGGATTTCATACATGCTGCGGTCATGTGCTTCCTGTCATACGTGTACCTGTCAACGTTGGCAGCGAGCACACAGGCTGTGCCGGACACATCGACCATCTGGCCCGGTGTGAGGATACCCGCGCCCACAAAACCCGCGGCCTGGTCCCCGCACCCCGCACAGATCGGGACCCCCGCGGGGAGCCCGGTCTGTGCCGAGGCGGAAGATGTGAGCTCTCCGATTATCTCGGTGGACTTTACGATCTTCGGGAGCTTTTTCAGGTCCACCTCCAGCTTCGAGCAGAGCTCATCAGACCAAACTGAATTTTCAAGGTCGCAAAGACCGGAAAAACATATAAAGCTCTCATCGATGTAAGCTTCATCACCGGAAAGACCGGCAAGCTTTCCGGCCACAAAAGCGGAGGGCTGGATGAATTTATGTATATCTCCCCATTCGGTCCTTTTTTTCCAGTAAAGGATTTTGTTTCCGTAGGTTGAAAGGGAGCCGCTTTTTTCAATTATGAGGTCCCCGAAATTATCGTGCATGTATCGGTTCTCTTCGGCGCTCCTGCTGTCAAGAGGTGTATCGTAGTAGGTGACCGGGTCGAAGTTCCGGTTCACGGACATGATCCCGCCCATCTGGCTGTCGATACCGATCGCAGCGATATTCCTGACATCTATACCTGCCTCTGACACGCATTTTTTTATGAGCTCGCACGTAATCGTGTAAAATGATAAAGCATCCTGCTCTGCCTGGCCTGCCTCCGGATACGTGATCTCCATCTCCCTCTGCGATTGGGCCGCGGCATTTCCCGACTCATCGTATATCACACACTTGGCCAGTGTTGTCCCGAGATCTATTCCGATCAAATATTTAACTGCCATGATCACCTCCTATATAACAACCGGCGGCTAAAGGTTTTTATAACGAATTTCATTATAAAATCTTTCCATATCCGGGTCTGAATCGAGCCTCACGACAGGGATACCCCAGAGCCTGCATGCTGTTTCGACCTCCCCGGTGACATCTCCGAGAGTAGCGCTCAGATGGTTGGCACCTATAACCTTAACAAAGTTTGAAGCCTTTACACCGAGATCCACGACTACCTTGCCCCATGTCTGACCGAGGTGTGTGTCGACCTTTTCACCAAGCATCTCTGTCAAAAACCTTTCAGCGTCGAGTGCCTTTCCGGCACCGACCTGCATATAATGCCTGCCCTTTATCCTGGTGAGCCTTGCCACGGTAACGTCCTGTGCTGCGGCGCCGAAATAGCTGAACGCTGCCCCCGACACCCCGTGTATGTTGCTTACGGCCCGGGTTCTCCCAAACGCCTTTGCCGGATCAAGAGAGTTCGCGGCCCAGAAAACCGACCCGGCCCCGCAGTTGGCGAACTCGATGTGGTCGTCACCGGCCGAAACAAGGTCCCCGAAGGCGGGAGGCACTCCAGGATTCAGCGCGTGAAGGAGCATCGAGGTTAAAAGCCCCTTTATGTCACCCTCGCACACAGTGGGGTAGATCCGCTGTTCCCCCTCTTCGTTGCAGGCAAAAGGCAGAAAAGCCGGGAGAGTGCATGCGTTTACCCCGTACTCGCTGTATATTTCCGGCTGGCATTTTACGGACACACCCCGGATATTCTCATCTTCCAGCTCACCCAGCCGGTCCCTCGCGGCTATCAAAAGAGCAGCCTGTTTTTCAAAAGCCTCTTTTGTGAGCATTCTGCTGTCATAATTGATCTCAAGGCCGTTTTTCATCAGCCACCGGGTGAAATCCTTTACTCTTTCCGGCTGCTTCTGTATGATCCTGTCTGCCCTGCTTACAAGTATGTACTGGTCCTCTGCAAGAACTTCCCTGACCATGAAGGATTTCAGCCTCGGGATGTCGTCCTGCAGCTGCTCCATCTTCACGGCGTATGTGCCTCCCCAGAGAAGGAGCGCGCTCTCACGCATCCTGGACACGGCTGCCGCAGCCCTTACCCAGACAAGCATATCAGACCTGTTGCCGAAGTTGCGCTCGTGTGTGAGGGCGTGCTCGTTTACACCCCACTCCATCAGGCTTGAGCAGGCGGCGCTGAGCTGCGAAAGAGAGCCGGCCATGGGGTCGTTTTCGCTGTAGTACATGATAGGTTTGTCGAGCTTTCTCACAAAATCCATTGCGAGCATGGGCGGCGACCAGTTCCACGCTCCTATGACTGCGGCATCCACACTCCGCTGTGAAATAACGGCAATTACCCGCTCGATGTCGCGGAGGTTCCGTATACCGTAGGGGAGAGCTTCTTTTTCCCTTATTTCATCCAGGGGATCAATTACTGCAACATTATTTTCAATCAGGAAATCTTTCAGCTCTTTCTGCTTTCCCCTGATATGGTCTTCCACTTCCTTTGAATACAGCCCCACATCCCTGTCGTCGGTAAAAGAAACTATAGCGATCCTGGGCCTTTCGGTTTGCATGAGACACTCCTGTATTAGTCATAGTTATTATTGAACGTAAATATTACTCATCCCTTTACAGCTCCCGCTGTCAAGCCCTTTACAAACTGATCCTGGATAAGCAGGTAGACCACAAAGATAGGGATGGAGGAAATAATAACACCCGCTGCCACAAGCTGCCAGGGCGAATCCCACTGCCCGACAAAGTTCGCCATGCCCACGGGCAGCGTGTAAAGTATCTTGTCTTTAAGAAGGATCAGGGCAAGAATGAACTCGTTCCAGTTCTGCATAAATAAAAATATCGATACCGTGGCGAACGCCGGTTTTGAAAGAGGGATAATTATCCTGAAAAAAGTGCCCACCTCCGAGCTGCCGTCTATTCGCGCGGCTTCGATCAGCTCGTTCGGCACCGAAAGGAAAAAGCCCCTGAATATAAGCACGGCGATCGGAAGCCCGAACGCTATGTATGAGAAAATCAGGGAGAGGTGGCTGTTGTAAAGACCGAAAGTCTTCATTATGAGGAAAAGCGGGATGATCACCGCCGCGGGCGGTATCATGATGCCTAAAAGAATAGCATAAAAAAAGACATTTGATCCTCTGTACTTTATACGGGAAAAAGCGTAGGCAGCCAGAGAAGAAAACACAAGTGTAATCATCACGGAAACACAGGTAACAAATATCGAGTTGAGAAAAAGCTTGCTAAAATTAAATGTCTGCCATGTAACTATATAATTCTCAAGATGGATATCCTTTACAAAAAACATGGCGCTGAATACATCCTTCTTGCTTCTTATTGAAAGAGAAAAGACCCATATTATAGGCAGCAAAAATAATATTCCGGCAAGATAGATAACAATGCTTCTCACAAGTTTTTTTACCATTACCCCGACCTATGTATCCTGTCTTGTTATTTTCATTCTTATAAGAGACGCGCCAAGTGAAAGCGCAATAATGACTATCGCGATAACCGACGCCGGACCCATCTTGTTGAAACGGAAAGCCTGGAGGAAAAGATAGGTGGCAAGCACTTCGCTGTGGTGGTTCGGGCCTCCGGCAGTCATCACATACACAATATCAAATATTTTGAAACCGCCAATAATATTCAACATCATGGTTATTGCCACAACCGGGCTCAAAACCGGTATTATTACGTTGAATATTACCTTAAACCTGCCCGCCCCGTCAATTTTTGCGGCCTCGATCAGCTCGCTCGGGACCCCCTGAAGTCCGGCATAATACAAAAGCATATCGTAACCTGTAAACTGCCACAAGGTCGCGATAATTATCGTGTACAGTGCAATGTCCGGACTACCGAGAAACAGTATAGGCAGATTTGTCACATGAAGTGACTGTAAAATTTTATTGATGATCCCGAACGCGTCAAGCATCCTTGACCACATTATCCCGATGATGATCGGTGATAGAAGGACAGGTAAAAAGATCGCGTTTTTTAAAAATCGTGTCCCGCGTATCCCGGAATCTATGATCATTGCCCCGATAAAACCGAACAGGTTTAAAAAAAGGGTCGTCAAAGCGACAAAAATAAAAGTATGTAAAAAAGACAGCCAGAATGTTTTGTCGCTGAACATTTCTCCGTAATTATTTAACCCGATGAGCCGGATATGGGCAAGGTCGAATCCTTTCCAGCTGGCAAAGGAAAGAAATATCGTAAAAAATACCGGTATAGAAATAAAAAGAAGAAAAAAGAGGACCGCCGGAAGAGAAAAAAAGAAACCGATCTTACCAAGTCTTTTACTTAACATCACACTGTTCCAGTTAATTCAATTGGAATGTGCTTCGGGTGATTATGAGTCATTAACATAAGCCGTTAAATGAAAGTGTCCCGGGCAACCGGGACACTTTCAAAAATAATTTTCAAACTCTATTTCGCGGCCGCCACCAGTGAATCAATGAACCCCTGTGCCGTAAGATCGCCTCCGAAAAGACCCTGCATCCCGTTCATAGCCGCTGAATACACCTGTGTGTTGTAAACCACCCTGCTCTGCGCCTTTGACTGCGCGTCAAGCATGTTTTTGTAAAGATCGCTCAGATCTGCCATGCTTCCTTTGTAATTGCTTGATGGGATATAATCATACTTCACAAGGGCATCTTTTCCATCATCATTTGTCATATACCTAAGGAAATCGATCGCGGTATCAATATTTTTTCCATCCTTTGCTACCACAAACATCTCGGCCACTCCACCGGTGGGAAGCATCTCATCACCTTTTTTAATGGGCGGAAAGGGGAAAAGGCTGTATGAAAACACACCTTCTGTATCCGCTGTTATGCCTCCGGTAACAAAGTTTCCTACCGGATAAAACATGGCCGCCTGCTGCTGCACGAACAGGTTTTTGGATCCTACAAAAGCATCCATAGAGTTCGCGCCCGGGGCGAACACTCCGGCTTTTATGAGTTTTTCCGCGTTCTTCGCTGCCTGTGTTAATTCCGGCGAATTCCAGGAGATCTTTCCCGCGTCAGCCATTGCCATCTTTGTGTGCGTCGGGTCGGTATAAGCGACCTGCGCGAAAAAAACATCGGCACCCGCCCAGAGGTCCTTGGTCCCTATAGCTATACCGAACTTTCCCTTATCCGCGAGCTTCTCTGACAAAGAGATCAGCTCATCTATCGACTTTGGTATTTCCAGGCCATATTCGTCGAACATGTCCATGTTGTACGCGATCTGAAGCGTATTGAGATCAAGTGGGACCGCCCACGCATCTCCATCGACAGAGATGGCATTCATAACGTTATCAAAAAAATCAGGAAAACCTGTTTTCAAAGGTCCTGTCATCGGGAGCAGTTTCCCCGACCTTGCAAGCTCGGTGTACTCTCCGGCCCAGGGTATCTGGAAGACATCGGGCGCTTCCTCCCCTACAAGAACTGCCTTCACTTTTACAAGGTATTCTGTATAGCTGATGTACTCTCTTTTGACGTCCACATTGGGGTGGTCCGCCTCAAACCTTTTTTCGGCGTCCTCATGCACATACGGGTAATCACCTTCATTGTTCCAGGACCAGAACTCGATGGTTATCATCTCTTCTTCCATCTCGACTTTGGTTTCCTCGGGTTCTTTGGTCTCAGCGGTATCTTCTTTCTTTTTACCCCCGGAAGTAAACAGCAAGGCCACAGCCAGAATAAAGCAAAGCGTGACTCCCAGTATTACTAATCTTTTCCTTTTCATGTAATTCCTCCTTAGTGTATTTGTAAAATATATTTGAAAATATATTATCTTTTATTACTGAAGAAAGCAAACGAAGCGACTTTCTTCAACTAACATCAGTAATAATATATTATTGATAGTGAAAATAATATATTATTAAAATTAAGGCAACCTGCCTTTGGAGCCGCACAACGTTCAGATTACCAGAGTTTTTTTTAACTGTCAATTGATTTTAATTAGGGAACATTTACACGGAATGGGCCCGGGCAAATGCCTACTTCTTTAAATAATCAACCACACAGGGCACATCAATGAAAGTTTTATATCTTTTTTCCTGGCCGCCGGAACCCACGTTGCCGGTTTTGGGGTCAGTTCTTAATTATTCCTAAACTTGATAGCGAACCAAGAACACTCATCAATATTATTGAGATAATAAGCACAATGCAAATAATTCCCCACACTTTGCTTGGTTTTTTATACCAAATAGATATAATCAATGTAAAAAGAAAAACATAAATCAATGTTTCCGGGATTCCCAGCAGATGATATCGCAAAGGTATTTTTGTATAAATATATCCCTCAAAAGAACCGAAAGTCGGTCCAATTGTCGAGAAATATGATAAATAAAAACCCGCTTCTCGCAGTCGGGTTGAGCGCCTTGTTATGTGTGATGTAATATATTTAGTTTATTGAACGAATCCGAATATGGTTAAGTGTAACTACTGTGAATGAGTTTATCATTTCATTTTTCAACACTTGAGATTGGATAAATTACATCAGCTCGAAATGATTTAGCGGCAAAATCTAATGCTGCATGAATAGCGTCCTCATTCAATCTTGGATGAGCAGAAACAATCTGTTCTATTGATGTGAACCGGCAGCTAATTTTTCTAATATAAGCTCCACGGTAATTCTAGTTCCTGCAATAACAGGTTTTCCCATCATAGCTGCGTATTCCGGTGAAAGTTGCCACCCATTCTGGTAGGAAAGTTGCCACTTACCCACTCATTTAATTCCCTCACTTATCTAATAAAAAGTGGCAACTTTGTCAACAGATAGAAATAACTTTTTAGCCATTATAATTTACCTCCATTGTATATTTATTGATGTAAACAAACCGGGTAGAGCAGAGCCCTTGCGGGCTCATTCCCCCTCATACTACTACTCTTTATTTATCTTCTTCTTTAAACATACAAGTTTCCCTTCACACTGCTCAAGCATTTCAAAGACAGCCCTTGTTGGGCAGCCCAGCTGTTGTACCACTATGCTGTTGCTCGCCTGACCTGGCGTGCAGCCCTTTGTTTAACCTCACCATATTATCCTGACCCTAGCTCTTAACCGGACGAGACTTACATCCTACGTGTGCAAGCGGAAGAAAAAATGGTGCTGGATATATTCGGCAACCAATATCGTGATTACACGACCAGTTGGATTTCAAGTACCAATGGACGCATGCAAAGGTGAACAGTGCGCAGGGCATTTGTTCACCCGGTACCCCTTCTCTTCCGGGATTTCCCACAAGGAAACAGTCGGATCTCCCAAGTTCCCGAGCTCAGTGTGAATTGGAAGAGTTCGACCATGTCTTCCCGAACGTGGATACAAACACTCTCGTGAACGAAACTGCCTTTTCAAGTGCATTATCTGCTAAAGGCCCTTTCAATCCTTTTACTTCACAACGGAGAGTCTCTGGATACACATTCAAGCCTTGGTTCTTTGCGACCTTTTGCATAATACCGGCTGCCCCTGGATAAATCCATTTTTTGTCCTTTTCCAATTCTTCTGGAGTTGTTGGGATAGGTCCATAGGTATCGAATATAGCTACAGGCTTAATTGAAAATCCCTTTTTCTTTAGCCGTTTTAAGACATTTACGGCTTTTCGATTAGCTCGTGCCATTCTGGTAGGGGCATCAACTACAATGGAGTCTACTCCATGCAAATCTGGAAGCTTTTGGAGAACATCTTGGATGGTTGGTTCATGGCCCAATGTCATATCTCCTGAGCTATCGAGTCTGCTACTTGTTTTGTGTTGCCAAAAAAGCTTCTGTATAGGATAAGTGCCTTCATTCACTTACCTCCTCAATTTCAGGGGTCGATTCGTGTTATGTCTTTAAAAAGGTAACACTGACCTTCTCGGTAGACCAAATAAAATGCTATACTTTAGAAAAGCAGTATAATAGACAAATTTGTTGCAAAATAACTAATATATTACATCTTATACTTCAATATTGCAGGTTTATTGAAACAAAAAATGCATTTACTTTGTTTATTGTTATTAGAGAAAATGGCTTTTAGAGGTAAGGGATTTAAGAATAGGGTAACCATATTACCTGAGTCAGTTATTCCAGAACTGAAACGACATTTAATCCGTGTAAAATCATTACATAATGATTTTTTAAAACGTGAGCATGGAGAAGTGGAACTTCCATATGCACTTTCAAAGAAATATCCAAATGCGAAATATGAATGGTGATGACAATATGTGTTTCCTGCAAAGAATATATCAACAGACCCTTGAAGTGAGGCAAGGAGGAGGCACCATATACATGAGAGTGTGTAACAGCGAGCAGTAAGACTTTCCGGGATAACAAAGCATGCAGGATGTCATACGTTTCGGCACTGTTTTGCTATACATCTTTTAGAACGTTTAGAACTAACCTGTTGCAAAAAACAGGACAATCCGTTCCACGGGACAAAGTGGTGACCGCAGTTTGACATCCAAAACATGGTTGAGCCTAAAACTCTGGGGTCCTTTAGCTGGAAATAGAGATAATCCTCCTGCGGGACCGATAAGGCTGTAAAACAGAACTCTTTTGATTCGTCCTTTATAAATATGTGGATGTCGTCGAACCCCTTCGGCCCGGGAAACCTTGTCAGATCAACGAACCCTCCTTCAATGAGAGGTACCTTTTTCCTGTCCTTGATCTCAACATCCGGTTTCAAGTGGGAATATCCCCCGATATTAGGGTCCTCTGTGAGCTGTGGCGTTGTGAATCCCGCGACAGGCACGCTGATGTCAATGATCCCTGCTCCCTTCTTTTGGGGGAATCTCATTGTCGGGTGGTGGCCCAGGGGGCGGTGTAAATAGGTTCGTAACTTCTCTGCCCGTGGTTGAACGCAGCGGTGAGATGCCCTCCCTGTATGCTAATAAATACGGATACCATATCGTTGTTTAAAGAATAGCTCGGCTCACCGGTAATAGTTTTTATAATGCCCATTGATATCCTCTTTAGAAATATGCGAATGTGTTTCTAAAAAATACTCTTGAGATAATAAAACCCTCTTTCCGCAAGTTAAAACCGCGTTTTTTTCGAATTATTGTTTTGATAATTAACTGTGCCACTTACATTTATGACCAACCAATAAATCATGATTTTCATTTTTTGTCAGAAATAATCTCTTAACTGTCGACTTTTTTTAATAATTTCTTTTCCATACTCTTCAAGTAGGTTTTTTAAACCATCTTGTAATTCTTTTATTTCTTTGCATTTTTTTCGAAACTTCCGGTAATTACCTGTGACTTGCTTTATCCAATCAACATCTTTTTGAGGGATTGCTTTTGTTTTAGAAAGACCGTTTTCCGTCCAGGTGATCCGCCTGAACGGATGGCCCTTTTTTTGGTAACACCAACAATTTTCCTTTCCACATTTACAATACACAATTTTGAATGCTCCAGGAATCATGAAGCGAAAAGATAATATTTCTTTCATAATGAGAGATCGTTTTTTTTCCAAGCTTTTTATTTTTTCTATTCTTGACATCTTAACTTTATATATATATTATAATGGTTAAGATGTCAAGTGAAAACACAGAAAGCTTGCAAAGGTTTAATGTCGATGGCATACCCTTAATTACCTCAATCGCAGAACGTTTAGGTTTAAGAACTATTATCTCAGCTCAGAGGTCTTAGCAAATAGCCAGGCAAAAACAACCTACCTGTAATTCTTTATTTTTAATGAATTAAAAATACCCCTTTTTTAAAAATCTCTTGCGGGTTTTGAAAATCTGTCTTTTTATGCTAAAATAGCCCAATAGGGGGTTTTTAAAATGGAACAGCAAATATTTCAAGGACCAGACTGGGAAAATCATCATCGTATTAGCATGATAGAAGAAGATGGAGTAAAAGATTATTTTGAATGGTCACCCATATATGAATTGGCCTCCGCAAAACGATCTCAACCCTCGTTTAACGATAGTGCAGATATACGTGTTGGGTACTTTCTTCCATAAATATGGGATGTATCCGATTTCAAAGGGATTGCAAGGAGTTCGAAAAATACAGATGAAAGGCAGTTATAATTTTCTTGGAGCAGTTGAGGATTTTGCTCCTTGGATATTTTTGATTCGTTCATCATCAGAGGATCTGTTACAGAAAATACCAGAAATTATTGAAAAGGTTTCAGCATGAGATTCACTATTCTGTCTCGTAGGATGAACACGCAAAAGATTTTCGTAAATTTGAGGAAAATCCAGCTGTTTGCTAAGACCTCTGATCATAGACTCTTTAGAAAGACCAAGAGTTGATCATCTGCTTTATATCGCCCACTACGTACTTTAAGAGGTACCATCTTTTCCAGTATCTTTTCTTTCATTGACAAATCTGCATCGAGATAGATCTGTGTTGTTTCAACAGACTCATGACCAAGCCAAAGAGCAATCATCGAACGGTCAATACCGGCCTGAAGCATTTGCATCGCTGATGTGTGTCGAAG
>DRHN01000032.1 GCA_011049595.1 Spirochaetota bacterium
CTCTGCGCGGTCGCCACGATCTCGGTCATCCCGGTAATAATCGTCGCGCTGTTCATACAGAAGTACATCGTTTCAGGCCTGACTTTCGGCGCGGTTAAATAGCAACCCGGTTTCTATTTAATTCACTCTTTTATCACACTGTACGGCCACATCCTCAAGCCGCCTTCCAGTATTTTTACTTTCTTGAATCCATTGGATTTAAGGATGAGAGAAGCCTGGTATGACTGCACGCCGGTCTGGCATACCAGGACAATTTCCCTTTCAGATGGGATTTCATCGAGTCTTCTTCGCAAACTACCCAGCGGGATCAGGTCGCAGCCCGGAATACGTTCCTCTTCAAATTCCTGGGGGGTCCTCACATCAATCCAGGCAACAGCATTTCCCACCTTCAACACTTTTTCAGCGTCAACGGGTACGATACCCTCGAACAGCCCGTCCATTTTATTCTGAATTATGTGCGCGGCAGTGATCAGATTATCAATAGCCCGCGAATAGGCCGGGGTGTAGCCCAGGTCCAGCGCTATTACATCGTTTAGAGAGCCCTTATTTGCGATCACGCTTGCCGCGACATCCACCCGTTTGTCAACTTCCCCTTCTCCGACTATCTGCACGCCGAGAAGGCGGCCGGTCGATCTGTCGGCTGTCATTTTAATGTTTATCATTCTGGCGATATCGAAAAACGGCTCCCGGTCGTATTCCGGAAAATAGCTGCTAACAGGTGTAAAGCCCGCTTTGAGGGCCTCCTTCGCGGTCAGCCCGGTTTTCGCGAAATTGTACCCAAACACATTTATCACGATTGTGCCTGTAACTGTCCCGAATTTCTGGTTCCCGCCCGCCGCGTTGGTCCCCGCGACCCTACCCTGGCGGTTCGCGAGCGAACCGAGAGGTATGTTTACCGGTTTTCCCGAAACAATGTGAATGACTTCCACACAGTCCCCGGCAGCGTATATGGAATCATCACTTGTCATCAGGTATTCATCGATAGAAATCGCCCCTGTGGGGCCAATTTTAAGACCCGCGTTTTTTGCAAGCTTTACGTTCGGACTAAAACCGGCAGCAAGGATCACCAGGTCTGTGGTTAGTTTATAATCAGGCAGCAGTATGTACTCCACTTTTTCTTTTCCCGAAAATGCCTTGACCGTTTCACCTGTTATTATGCGGACACCCTTTCGCTCCAGATGGAGCCTTACAAGAGATGCCATTTCCCTGTCCAAAAAGGGTAATATTTCGGGCTCTTTCTCGATGATAGTGATCCTGCCCCCGGATGCAGTCAGCGCCTCGGCTATTTCCACCCCGATCTTGCCGCCGCCTATTATTGTAACGTCCTTTGCAGCGCTGTGCCCGACAGCTCTTTTTATCCGTTCGGAATCGGTTATCCCGTGGAGCACTAAAATATTTCCAAGTTTCACACCGTCAATCGGGGGAATATTGGGCTTGCTCCCGGTAGCTATTATCAATTTATCGTATGGTTCATCGAACACATGATCTGTCAGGATCTCCCTGCACTTTATCCTTTTATTCTTTCTATCAATAGACATCACTTCACAAAGGTTTTTTATTTCTATACCTTTTACATCTCTGAAATATTCTGTGTTGTTCTCGTATTCCCCATGCTTTAAAAAAAGGTCCCTCAGGTTTTTCAGCCTGCCGGATATATAATAAGGAAGCGCGCATCCCGAGTAGGCGAGAAAGTTCTCCTTTTCATAGATCGTGATCTTCGCGCCTGCGTCTATTCTCCTTGCCCTCGATGCCGCTTTTGGTCCCGCTGCTACACCTCCGATAACAACAATGCTTTTTTTTCTCAACTCTTCATTTATTAATTCCGGCTCTTTAACCTCTAACAACGCCATCTTTACGGTTATTTTTGTCCCGGCATTTTCTTTACTTTTGAGATCTATTTTCCCCCCGCAGAGCTCGATGATCTCCCTGACGATGGTCAATCCGAACCCTGTCCCTGTTTTATCGAATATTTTCGCGTTGGGCGCCCTGTAAAACTCCTCGAATATACGCTCAATTGCCTGTTCGGGGATCCCTATACCGCTGTCCTGTACAGTCATTGTGACAGTTTTTTCAGATTCATCGTATTCCAGCGAGAACTCCACTTTTGTGTCTCTCCGGGAATATTTAACAGCGTTCTCGACCAGGTTACGTACCGCGTGCTTGAGCCCCGTAGAGCTGCCGAAAACTATCAGTATTGTGCGTGGAATATCGCTGTTAAACTTGATATTTTTCTCGTGTATCTTATCCCGCAGCTCGTCCAAAACACGGGTGCATACTTCTGTAAAATCAACGGGTTCAAGTACAACATCACCGCTTTTGAATCTTTCAAGCTCCATAATATCCATAATCAGGTTCTGCAGTTCATTGCTGCTCCTTTTTATGGATTCCACAATACGCATCTGTTTGCTGTTGAGCCTTCCGGCGTAATCACCGAGAAGCGTGTCAATACTGAAAAGGATCGTCGCGAGGGGAGATTTCATCTGGTGCGCGCTTACCTGAAGATACTCGTTTCTTTTCTCTATTAATTGAGTAATTTTTTTTTCGTGCTCATCAAGCTGTTTTTTCATTTTTTCCAATCGGGCATCGTGATCTGTCATATAAAGTCCTTTCTCAACCGTGTATAAAAAGTATTTCAACAGTAATAATAATTATTGTAAAGAAGCATGGTCAACTCAGATTTTTAAAATTTAGCTTTTTTATTTCGGTTTTCGGATATGACCGCGAAGGCCGATATCTACCGGATTTCTGAACACGATCTTTACAACAACCGGTTGCGCCGACCGCACCTTTCAAATATCTTGAGTAGTCCTTCATTTGGTGATACATTTAATTCAGGAACCATCAGTCTTTTTTGAGGAGCCGCTGTGGAGTACATTCCTGTTATTATGCTGGCCGATGACCTGACGGAGATTCCCGTTTACAATCTTCCCGAAGGGTTTCAGGCAAAAACTTATCGAAACGGCGATGAATGTGAATGGGCGCGGATAGAGCACTCTGTCGGCGAGTTTAAAAGTCGTGACGATGCATTAAAGCATTTTAATATCGAATTCGGGCCTTTTTTGTCTGAATTTCAAGAACGCTGTTTTTTTATTGAGATCGGTAACGGTGAAAAGATCGCCACCGCAACAGCGTGGTACAACACGGACTTTCTCGGTAAACGCTACGGGCGGCTGCACTGGGTCGCTGTCATCCCGGAATATCAGGGTAAAAAGCTCGGAAAACCGCTTGTTCATCTGGCATTGGAGCGCATGAAAAGGTTTCACGATTGTGTGTATTTGACCACTCAGACCACAAGTCAGCCTGCGGTCAATCTGTATTTAGATTTTGGTTTTGTCCCTTTTGTCGAGGACACCGAAAGCCTGAGAGGGTGGCGGATCTTAGCAAAACATTTGCGGCATCCAAAGCTGAAAGATTTTGAATAAACGGGGCAGCGTAGACATTTTTTCCTAAAAATCCACGTGAATTATATTGTGATCAGAGTTTTTGTGAAAGGGATACGACCGAAAAAATATAACCATCATACAGGAAATTATTAGAACTTATATCACGCTCACTGGTATCAGAAATGTACTTCAAAAGGAATTTATTTTCCACTATTCCTGTAAGCCTGACTTTTCTGAAGACTTCCCAAAGATTTTTTTTCAGGCATTTTACCACACACTCCTTCGATGCCCAGAGCCCTGTATAATACTGGAAAAGCATCACCTTTATTTCAACGTGACCCGCAATGACACTCTCTTCTTCAGGCGACATGAAATATGACTTGAGTTTTTCAAGTTTTTCATCAACCTTTTCAACATCGACACCGATTACACTGTCAGGGTCCGCTGCACAAAAAATATAATCCTTTTTATGAGAAATCGAAAAGTGCACATTGTCCAGTTTTTTATGACCTACATACAAACCCGGATTCCCGGGTTTTTCCCGCTTAATGTCAATATCTAAAAAACCTAAATTGAGGTCTTTGTCTTTATTGAAAGCCCTTAAAAGGCACTGTTTTACCAGCACCCTGCCTCCCAAAAACTCGTATTTTTTTTCTTCACGAAGATAATGTTCATATAATTTTTTCTCATGTTTTGTCAGTTTTTTTAATAATGATCCTACATTATCTCTAACAAACCTGATATTGCATATTTCGAAATTACCCAGGCAGCTTCCTATGTTCCCGTGCAGCTCCTCAAAACTTTTTATGGTATCAAAACTCATCACACCCGTCCGTACACGGGAATTTTAGCGCCGTTCATGCTGCCGCCCTCTTTTCCGCAAAGCAGCAGCACCAAAGCCGCCAACTCTTTCGCAGAAACCCAGCGTGAAAAATCAGCATCCGGCATCTGCTCTCTATTGCCGGGTGTATCGATAATACCGGGCAGCAATACATTTGCCGCTATGCCGCTCCTTCGGTATTCAGAGGCGATCGAAGCTGTAAGAGCTACCACCCCTGCTTTTGCGGCATTGTATCCGGCCTGTTTAGACACCGGACTTTCTGCGGCCTTTGATGCAAAGTTAACGATACGGCCCCAGCCCCGCTCGATCATGTACGGGAGCACCGCCCTGTTTATCAGGAAAGCGGAACGAAGATTCATGTCCAGCGCAGAATCCCAATCTTCCTCGGTCATGTCTGCCAGTTTTGGGCCTCCGCTCCATCCTCCCGCGATATTCACGAGTATATCGGCACCGCCGAAGCGTTCTTCTATCGCTGCCATCAGGTCCCGAACATCACCGGCCAGGCTTATATCAGCCGCGAACAGCAGGACCCGCCTGCCGGCCTCCTTTAATTCATCAGCCAGCCTGTCCAGAGATTCCTGCCTCCTTCCTGTAAGCACTATATTCGCACCTGTGTCGGTAAGTGAGCGGGCCATCACACTCCCAACGGCACCGGTAGCACCTGTTATCAGAACTGTATTTGATTTGTCCATGGGATCTCCTTAAAAATCATGATTAAAATCCTGCCATCTACAATAAGTTTACTAAAACATCTCTGTACCAAAGACCGTTTCACCGATCGTAAGTGATGACAATTTTTATTATACCCTGGTCCTTGCGTTTCATCATTTTTATGCCTTCCTCAACACTTTCGAGAGGGAGCCTGTGAGTGATTATCGGGCCTGCCTTCACCCTGCCGAGGCTCATGAGCTTTAACGCCGCCGGAAAATCATTGAAGTACGCGAGCATGCCCAGGACAGTAAGCTCTGCAAGTGTGACAGTGGAAAGATCAAAGGGCTCTGATTCCTTTTCAGAATAGCCTATCAGGAGTATGGGTCCGCCGCCTTTTACAAACGACACGGTGGATGCCAGTGTTTCCGATATCCCCACTGCTTCAACAACACAGTCTGCCCCTATGCCGCCGGTTATCGCCATAACTCTTTTTCTGAGGTCCTGTTTCCCGGGATTCAGTATGTAATTTGCGCCGAAGTCCCCGGCGATTTTCAGCTTAAACTCCTCAGGATCGGAAATCAGGACTTCGGCGCCCTTGCTCAGGGCGTACTGCAGGGCAAAAAGCCCTGTGACACCGCTTCCTATAATTACGACGAAATCGCCGAGCCGTATGTCGCAGCGCTCTATAGCGTGAAGAGGGCTTGCTGCAGGTTCTGTCAGCGCGGCCTCTTCAAATGAAACGTTTTCAGGCTTTCTGTGAAGAAAACCCGATTCTGCTATTGCATATTTCGCGAAAGTTCCATGTACCTGGTGCCCTGCGAATTTCAAGCTGCTGCAGAGGTGGTATTTTCCCGTACGGCAGGCATGGCACTTTTTACAGGTAAACAGGGGTTCTATTGTCACGGGGTCCCCCGGGCTCCAATTATCTGCACCGCGGCCGCATTTCGCTACAACACCCGATGCCTCGTGGCCCAGTATGATAGGCCATTTTATCATCGAATGCTGCCCTGTGTAGCCGGCAAGATCGGAGCCGCACAGGGCGCTTGCCCGCACCTCCACGAGCACTTCGCCATCTTTCGGCTCAGGGACAGGGACATCTTCTATTGCTATTGTTTCAAGATCCTTGAGCACTGCCGCTTTCATGGTACTTTCCATTCCTCGTACCCCCTCAGGTCAAAAATATTTTATGGCGTAAACAAATAACTTAAAACATATAAAGTACCTTAATAACAATTTTCTTGCTTTTTTGAAAAGAAAATTCTATAACTCAATAATCCGGCTTACCCGGGTTAGGGACCCTCATGTATAATTGCCGTTCATTGTGAGCTTAAAGACGTGTGTTTAAAGATTTTACCGGGGAATTAATCCGCTTTTTAATTTTAGTCTGAGTATCCTCTCAACCCCTTCATCTATCTCCTCTTCGGTTATCTCTCCCTGTTCATAAAGCACTATGACCCGTTTTTTGAGATCCACTATGTCATACTTGCTGTGGACCAGTATAAGGTCCACACCTGCTTTGAACAGGAGCCTGAGAGTATCGGTGATCTCATAATTGTTTGAAATTGCGCCCATGGAAAGCCCGTCTGAAATGATTACACCCTGAAAACCGAATTGATCTCTCAGGATCCCTCTAAGTATTTTTTTCGAAAGTGTCCCTGGATAATCAGGATCGATTTTTCTGAAAATAACATGGGCTGTCATGACAACATCGACCCCACTTTCGATGACCTCCCTGAAAGGTTTGAAATCCCTTTGCTGAAGTTCCTGCTCTTCCATATCGATAACCGGCAGGTCCACATGAGAATCGACAGTCGAGCTTCCATGACCGGGAAAATGTTTTATAACAGGTATTATACCGGCTTTTCGTGCGCCCCTGACATAATATTTTCCAAACTCAGCGATACTTTCAGGGTCCCTGCCCATCGACCTGTCACCGATTACCGTTTTGTCCGGTATCCCGTATAAATCCAGTACCGGTGCA
>DRHN01000033.1 GCA_011049595.1 Spirochaetota bacterium
ATGTAAAGGCGGCTTCCGGCCTGCTTGAGACCGGCGGTGAGCATATAATAAGTGAGGCAGGTGCGGTGAAATGCCTCGGTAATTTTTTTGGGGCTGATGAGGCAGTCACTGATTTTCAGCCCGGCAGCACCAATTGGGCTGCCACCTTAATTATAAAAGGAAACAGTCTTGATGATGTCTGGAGAAAGCGCTCGTTGGTAATAAAAGATTTAACCACTGCTTTGAATCTGACAATCTCAGGGGAATTGAAACAGGAAAATAACTTCGGTTATTTTTAATCGAGCCCCGCTGTATTTAATGAGGGGAGAGTGGTATGACCCGTCTTTCAAGTGAAATTGTTGTTCCGGTAATTTCAGAGCTTGACCTGTATGACAGAGAGCTCATTCAAAAGACGGGAAAAAATCTCAGACAGATCGCGGCAGTCTCGGTCGGCACTGCAGAAGCTGAAATAGCCAAACCGGTTTCTTCTATATCAACGGCCGTAATACCAATTACAGCCGGTGGAGGCGTTATTGATGGATTCGCCCCAGCTGTGCGGGCAATAATAAGCCATCTGGGGTTTAACTCTTTCGTAACGAGGCACAATGATGTCGCGGGTCTTGCCGAGGGTGTTGAAAAGGGAGTGGATGTTGTGTTTCTTTCCGATGATAAACGGTTTATTGCCCTGAATTTGAAGGAGCGCTTTATCGCTGATAACGCGGAATCTACAGGCAGGGGATTCGCGACAGCGCTCAAACTTATGGCAGATAATCTGACGGGCCGCAAAGTTCTGGTGATAGGTGCGGGAAAGGTGGGAAGAAGTGCCATGTTCCGGTTGAAAGAATATAACGCGGACATAGCAGTTTATGACATTGTCCGGCCAAAGGCCCAGAAAGCGGCTGAAGATTTCGGGGCCGAAGTGGAGGAAGATCTGGGTGATGCGCTGCGGCATAACCCGCTGATATTTGACGCGTCTCCTGCTCAAGGTGTGTTAAGAGCTGTAGATATCACGCCTTCAACCTTGATAGCCGCGTGCGGTATGCCTTTAATTTTAGACGCAGGGGCATATAAACTGGTAAAAGAGAGGTTGATTCATGATCCGCTTCAGATTGGTGTCGCAACAATGCTTTTTAGCGCTGTCTTTTGCTGTTAGCAGGCTTTGCTGTTTTGCGGCAACCTGAGACATATGAAAATAGCTTTTATTCTTGTTGTATCCTGTTTCCGACTGGCACCGCCATGCTGAATTGCTGCCGGTTCTCCAGTTCTATTTAGCTTTTGGAAAACGTATTTTAGTTCGAGTCAAGGGGGGTTGATCGGAGGGATCGCATAGACCCTAAACCTATGCAGCCGGGTGCAACTCCCGGACTCCCCGATTAGTAATTTAAATTTCATATTTTTATCCGGGTGCTGTATAGCAGCTGTATCAAGGCGGACAAAAAATGGGAGAAAAAAAACCTGTTAAAAACTATTACAGAAAGCAGGTAAATATTTTCAGGCTCATACAGAAACTCAACCTGTGGCCGTCCAAACGAGGTGTTCTTCACGGTATCAAGCTGTCTCTTATACACATCT
>DRHN01000034.1 GCA_011049595.1 Spirochaetota bacterium
ATCCTCTGGTGGGTCATGCTTATAGCGCTCATGATGCCGTTCGCCTCCCGTATCTGGTGTTTGGTCTGCCCTTTTCCCATTATCGGCGAGTGGTTTCAGAGAATGGCATTTATCAAAGTAAGGAAGGGTAATAACGTTCCGGGTTTGAGAAGCAGGTATTTCGGAGGAAAAAAACCCTGGCCGAAGAAACTCAGAAACATCTGGATACAAAATTTCGGTTTTTTATCTCTGGCTATTTTCAGTCCTTTTTTAGTTACCCGTCCTATGGTAAGTCTTATTGTCCTTGGGGGGTTGTTTTTCGTTGCAACTGTAATTGGGATCATTTACAAACAAAGAGCATTCTGCGTTTATGTTTGCCCGGTTAGCGGGTTTTTAGGCCTGTATTCCATGGCCTCAAAGATTGCGGTGCGGGCAAAAGACCCTGAGTTGTGTAACCGCACAAAAACTGGCAAAGAAAAGGATTTTAACTTCGATAACGGGATAGCCGGGTGCAGATTGCATTGCCCTACAGGGATGGACGCAAGCAGCTATATCGCTTACATACGCAACGGGATGTATAAAGAAGCCCTGGAAGTAATGCGAGAGGCCACTCCCTTTGTCGGCTCTCTTGGAAGGGTATGCACGCATCCCTGTGAGAGTGAATGTTTAAGAAATAAAGTTGATGAACCTGTATCCATCTGCCGCCTGAAAAGATTCACGGCCGACTATGTTGGATATGATGGAACAGAGGCAATAAAAGAGTTTCAACCCCTTTATAAAGAGAAGGTCGCGGTTATCGGTTCAGGCCCGGTAGGACTGTCATGCGCATATCATCTGGCAAAAAAAGGGTATGACGCGACTGTGTATGAAGCCCTCCCAGTTGCCGGAGGAATGCTCAGAGTGGGTATACCGAATTTTCATTTGCCCAAGGATATAGTCAATAAAGAGATAGATTACATCAAAAACTCGGGTGTCAGAATTCTTACAGATAAGGCTGTAGGGAAGGATATCAGTTTTGATGAGCTGCGAAAAGAATATAAAGCCGTGTTTATTGCCGTGGGAGCATCAAAAGCGAAGAGATTAAAGATAGAAGGCGAAGAAATGCAGAACGTGAGTCTTGCCATAGATTTCCTGCGCCATGTCAATATGGGAGAAAAAGTCACGGTAGAGGAAAAAGTGGTTGTTATCGGCGGCGGTAAGACCGCCGAGGATACGGCCCGTACAGCTCTACGGCTGGGGGCAAAGGATGCCACGTGTATTGAGGTGATGGCAGAGGAGGATATACAACCGGTGGATGATGTCACCAAGGCGGAAGGGGTAATAACATCTTATTCGACCTGCCCGGTCAAAATAACCGGGGCTGATGGAAAAGCCACATCTTTACTGTGCGTGAAAATGAGAAAGGGCGAGATCGATGAAAATACCGGGAGACCCCGTTTAGTACCTATAAAGGGTTCAGAGCATCTCATCCCTGCCGACAACATAATTATCGCTACCGGTCAGTATTCTGACATAAAATTTCTGCCTGAAGATTTAAATATCAGTCCATCGGGAACAATTATTATCGACCCCCAGACTCTTTCCACCAATATTCCCGGTATTTTCGCTGGAGGAGATGTGGTAAGCGGGCCTGATATTCTGGTGAAAGGACTGGGTTATGGGAGAAAGGCCGCCCTTGCTATAGATAACTTTCTGAGAGAAGGTTCGCTTGAACCGGTATCTATTTATCCTACCGAGAAAAGAGTGGAGGATGAGCCTCTTTTAAGCGGCGTCCTCCACAGGGAAGAAAGAATTTCACCACCCCTGCTTCCCGTAAAAGAGAGTTTGGGTAATTTTAACGAAGTTGAGCAGCCTTTTACAAAGAACATGGCACAAGCCGAGGCCCAAAGGTGTTTGAGCTGCGGGATATGCGGTGAGTGCTACAGGGGTACTGAAAAAGGGTGGGCCTGTGCCTGGTTTCAGAAAATGGGAGGTATGGACAGAAACAATTATTGCGGGTTGTGTATGGAGTGTGTGAAATCCTGTCCTCACGATAACATTACGGTGTACGGGCGTCCATTTGCCGGGGACAACGCAATCAGAGGAATGGATGAAGCCTGGAAAGCTTTTATTATGATGGTGTTGTCGGTGATTTATCCCATAAACCTGCTTAGCCCCTGGGGTAAGATCAAAGACTGGCTGAATTTCCTGGAAACAGGGCTGGTGGCTAACTTTCTTTTGCTGACCGCCAACATGTGGCTTTGGTGTCTGGTGCTCTTTCCTTTTATCCACTATCTGTTTTGTAAATGGTCCAAGGCCCTGGCTGGGGTAAAAGAGGTTGATGTTAAAGAGCTGTTTAAGAAGTATGCGTATGCTTATGTTCCTCTGGGATTTATGGCCTGGATATGCTTCAGCCTGCCGTTAGTACTGATAAGCGGGGCTTACATAATTTCCGTTATCTCTGATCCTTTTGGATGGGGGTGGAACCTGATAGGGACGGTTGATGTTAAGTGGAGCCCGATAATACCCAATTGGGTCCCGTATATACAGGCGCCCATTCTATTATTGGGCTTTTTCTACTCGGTAGTTTCTTTATATAAAATTGCAAAAAGAATTTACGAAAAAAGTAAGGACGCTATACGGAGTATAATACCCGTAACAATACTGCTATTTGTAGTGTTAATGGTTCTTTTTAGACTGTATTTAGGTTGAGCGGGGTAAACGGTTGTTCAGTTTGTCTATTTGATGACATAACTAACAAGACAACAATCTTCTAATGGAGGTCTTTAGCGTGAAAGGAATAAATGTTTTGGAAGCCTTTATTTTAATTTTTGTACTTGTATCGGTAGTTGTTGTGCCGTTTGCAATTTTCCGAATTGATGAATATATAGTGTCTTCAAAATACCCCGAAAATGCCCAGATCATTACTCTGTATGGTATTTCAAAAGGTGGTATTTGGACTACAGAGAGAGTAACTGTTTTTAATTATTGGTGGAAAAAATTTAAACATGCAGAAGAGATACCGATTTATGACGATGGCACCCCTATTATTTTCAGGGTAACAAGCACTGATGTAATACACAGTTTTTCTATTCCGCTTTTCCGTGTCGGCCCATATGAAATAAAACCGGGACAGTTTACGGTTATTGAGGTTAAGACCGAGAGGCGTATGCGAAGCACAAAGTATCTCTGCTACCAGTACTGCGACGAGGACCATGAAAAGATGCAGGGACGGTTGGTGGTGATGGAATAATGACCGGTATGAAACTTCCTTGAAATATAATTTTTATCCTTTATTAACAAGCAATTCTTAAAATGCCGTGAGCAGCGGGAATATTTTAGAATATAGATTTTTTTAGGTGTCTATTATGAGCTTAACACACTATGACATATTGTCAAGAAATAATAGCCCTGGTCAATATTCTCTCAAACCGTGTTACCGATTACGAGAATAGAATCTTTCAAATGATTGCTCTATTATCATAA
>DRHN01000035.1 GCA_011049595.1 Spirochaetota bacterium
CAGGTATTAGCTGAAAAGGGTATCGAAATATCACTGGAAGAGAGCCAGCACCAGGCCTCCAGCGGGTGTCCCGGCTCGAAGGCAATGGATTTTTCTTCATCCGAAGAGAGAGTTGACACGTCAGGAGAAAAGAGGCCGTCCGAGCAGTTTGGGATACACAACTCACATCCCGTACACTTTTCTTCGTCGATGTTAATAATTTCTCTTTTCATACTTTTCCTCCGTTTTATAATTTTTAAATCCAACAGGAACAATATGACAAAAACAGGTTATAAAAACCTTGACCGGAGTCAAGAAAAAATAAAAAAAACTATAGATCGTGGAAAAAATATTAACAAATATTGTTCTCAGATATTTTTTGTTGACATTTATTATACACCAATTACAATGATAATGTATAGTAATAAAAACCTCACTTTATAATATAGTTTTGAATATCGGGAAGGGCCTAAAATGAAAAAACTGTTATTTATTTATTTATTGTTTATCGTTCCTTCAGCTGTTTTCTGCATAGATGACGAGTACTCCCGCGCCACGCTCAAAGGTCTGGAAAACTTTGGTGTAATAGTCCATTTGGATGGCATTGAAGAGTTGAGTGAGTCCCGGCTGCGGGCGGCAACAGAATTAAAGCTCAAATCGGCGGGGGTTAATATTATTGAAACCGGTGACATGCAGTCCGTCAGGGACGCAATGATCAAGGTTGAAGTTGTCGGCTATGAGGCCTTTAGCGGACTTTACTACAGCTTCGGCATTCGAATTGAAGTGAGACAGCATGGAGCCTTCAAACCGCGCGACAGAGAAGGTTTCGTCGGGGATGTTGAAACATGGTCTCTGTGGACTGTCGGGATGGTGGGGCAAAGGGATATAGATTTTATTGCCGGTACTGTGGAAGAATATGTAGATATGTTTATCAGCGCCTATTATTCGGTTAACCAGCGTGAATGAACGGTTTATCCCTGCTAATCCTCAAGAAGTTCCATGAGTCTTCTATAGGCTTCATTGAGCCGCGCTTCCTGTTCACCTGTAAGGATATTTATGTCTTCATCCGTAAGAGACTCGAGGCTGGAAACAGATTCCTCAAGGGCCTGAATGTAATCCCTGTATCCGCTGTACCAGTAGTTCCCGCCACCGTCAGTGATCAGAGTTAGAAATCCTAAATATTTGTTTTTTCCGCTCTTTTTACATGGGAACAAAAGATTTGGCAAAAATCTCAAGAGCTCATAGGCATCACGCATATATTCATAATGAATTCCCCTCGGCCATTTTTCAACTATGCTGTTCATACCCTGTAATTTCGGAACCACAGAGAGTATTCTACTTAAACTCATACCTCTCAACAATTCATATCCTTCGACTACAACTTTGCCCCTCAGCCCTTTATAATCCTGAACATTGACGGGGTCCACACCGGAAATTACCTTTCTGAGTTTTTCAAACGGCAGAATAACTATTTTATTCTTTTTTTTATCGAGCGCGATTTCAAACTTTTCAGTACCGATCTTTATGTAGTTGGTAAAATCCCGGGACGACACGATCTTCTTTTTTTGTGAGGCACCTTTCTGGACGAACGCAGAATATAATTCAGGAAATATTTTTCTGAGCAGCTCAGGGCTCAGGGGCGAAACAGAACGGGCGTACATCTGTGATGTTTTCACAATTTCACCGGCCACAATAAAGTCAGGCTTTTTTCTATACATCACCGACCCGGGATGTATCTTTATTCCGTACGCGGTAAGGCTGCTGTAACCCCCTTTGCCAACCTTTTTACAAACAAACTGGATCAATCCTTTTGCCACTGCGCTCAGATAATTAGAAATATCCCCTCCCCCGACAATCGGTACCCCCAACCCGGATACTATTTCCTCAAGCTGGCGTTTTACGTTGTATATCTCGACCATTCCTTTATAATCCAGATAGTATCGAGCGCAGAACTCTTCGTGATCACCCGCACCGACGTAAGACCTGTAGATTTTTAGATATGAAACAAAATCTCCCAGTTTATGCTGGAAGGAATGATGCGCCTTTCGCGCTTCGAGCTCAAACCCGTGGGGAAGCTGGAAGGGCGCCCTCCCGTTTAAAAAGGAAGCTGCAATAAGTACTTCCTCTATAACATCCGGGTACTCCATAATAGCGGCTATTATTATTCGGGACAAACGCGGGATTATTGGAAAATTAACCATCATTTTTCCGATCGATGTAAGGTCCCGTTGTTCATCAAGAGCCTCGAGGAGCCGCAGAGCCCTCACGGCACCTTTTATATTATTAAAGCCTGGATTTGAAATGAAATCAAATTGCTCGAAATCTTTTATCCCAAGTTCAGCCATTCGAAGAATAACCTCCGAAAGATCCCTCCTGTAGATCTCTTCCGTTGTAAACAGCGGACGGCTTTCGTAATCATCCTCTGTGTAGAGCCTGTAGCAGCTTCCAGGGCCGGTCCTTCCTGCTCTGCCCTTCCTCTGGTTGCAGGACGCCCTTGAAATAGGGACCTCGATCAAAGATGATGTAAAATTTCTTGTATTGTAGTAGTTGAGTTTCCCGTACCCGGGGTCTATTATGTAGTTTATACCGTCAATGGTAACGCTTGTTTCAGCCACGTTAGTTGAAACTATTACCTTTCGTTTACCCGGGAAATCCAGAAAAACCTTCTCCTGTTCCGCCTGGGACAGACGCCCGTAAAGTGGTAAAAGGGCCATTTTCTTTTTCTTATCAATTTGTGTGAGGTAGGATACGCACTCTTTTATCTGCCCTTCACCGGACAGGAATATCAACATATCCCCTGATTCGTTTTCTGTAACAATTTTTTTTACTATCCGGCCTATCCTGGACAGAATCGCTTGAAAATCATGAGGAGCTTCAACAGGTTCATAAAGCAGAGTAACCGGGTACATCCTGGCATCGATGGACACTACAGGGCACCCATCAAAATACTCGGAAAAAATACGGGCATTTATTGTGGCTGATGAAATGATGATCTTCAGGTCGTCCCGGTTTTTTAGTATACTTTTCAATAAACCAAGGATAAAATCAATATTGAGGCTCCTCTCATGGGCCTCGTCTACCATTATCACACTGTACTCGGACAATGTCGGGTCAGTCTTGAGCGCCTGAAGCAGTATTCCGTCCGTCATGATCACAATTTTTGTGTCCGGGACGGTTTCATCCACAAAACGCATCTTGTATCCGACCAGCCCGGGTATTTCGACGCCGTGCTGCCTGGCGATAAAAGCAGAGACCGAAAGTGTTGAAATTCTTCTGGGCTGCGTAACTCCTATCTTTCCAGTTTTAGCAAAACCTGCGTCATAGAGTATTTTCGGTATCTGGGTGGTCTTACCGCTGCCAGTGGGGCTTTCAACAACAACTACGGAGCTTCTTTTTAACGCAGCGACAATGATATCTTTATGTTCATAAACGGGTAATTTCCGGGTATCCATCAAACCTGCTTGTATATAAACTTTGTCTGTACACAAAATACTACTAAACACCGGTTGCGAACAGCAATATAAAAACCACAATTTCCTGAATATTTTACAAGCCAAAAGATTTTCAAAGGCATAGCATTTGATTTAACATTTTTCGAAAATTATAGACTACCTCCATAGAAGGAGGCTTCCTTTTGGAAGTGAATATCAGCCGAATTCTGCCCAATTTTATAAAAAAGATAAAAAATGTCTTGCCTGAAGCGGATTCTGTTGTATACTGTAGGATATACGCTCTTTTAAATATGATTCTTAGCGCTCGATATCGAAAGATATTGAGTATTGAGAATATTACGAAGGAAGCTAAAAGGCGCAAAATTCAAGACCCGGTTGACGGTGCTTTCGGGTACTGACTCAACGTTAGGTTCTCCCCTCGGTTTTTCGAAGGAGCAGACCTCTACCGCCCGAGGATTAAGCCGACATCCCAGAGGGAAATATCGGGCTATACAAAAAACCTGCTTTCGGTGCGAACTGCCTTTTCCTTCGGCACATAGGGACCTAGCAAGGCGAAGTCAATTTCCCCCATCAATTCCGGTTGATGCGCTTTAGAGGGTAAAGGTGGAAAACCCGATCGGCGATGTACCTGACCTGGTCCCGTTTGTGTTTATGCCCCAGTCTTCTTTTTCGGCCTCATAACAAAATCTTTGTTGACTTTTCCATGGAATGTTTTAAAATAATAATCTAATTAGTACGTTTCGGTCCCCCTGATCTTCGCCGGGGGACTGAACCGCTGTGTCAAAGCGTTTTATTGGCCTATCCATTCAGTCACCATATTCTAAACCCGGATACCGGGTAATAAGGAGGAAAATATGTGGATTCTACGTATCAACATGTCTGACCGGACCTACCGGTTGGAAGATGTGCCGGCCGGGTATCAGAAACTTGGCGGCAGGGGCCTCACCTCGGCTATCGTCCAGGACGAAGTGCCGCCGATGTGTCACCCTCTTGGCCCCAACAACAAACTGGTGTTTGCTCCGGGCATAGTGACGGGTACCAAAGCTCCTGCATCAGCTCGAATTTCAGTGGGGGCCAAGTCCCCTCTTACCGGCACAATAAAAGAATCAAACGCAGGTTCAGGCTGGGCACCGGCCGTTGCTTCTATGCTTATCAAAGCTATTATTATCGAAAACCAGCCTGATAAAAATGACAAGTTCTGGCTTGCTCATCTGTATTGGGATGAAGCCGGGGGCAAACCAAAGGTGGAATTTTCACCTGCCGATAAATATCCCGGCAAAGAGCTTTACAGCGTTTTTCCGGAAGTCTTTGACAGGTTCGGGAAAGTCAACATCGCCGGAATCGGCATCGCGGGTGAATGCAAATACAGCAACTCCGGCATTGTATTTAACGACCTGGCAGGCCACCCGAGCCGCTACGCCGGACGCGGTGGGCTCGGAGCAGTAATGGGAAGCAAGGGACTTAAGTTCATAGTTGTCGATGGAAAAGGCGCGCCAGGTGTTGAGATCGCAGACCAGGCTCTCTTTGACCAGGGAAGAAAAAAACTCAGTGAAGCGCTTCGCTCCCACGATATTACCAAACCCAAGGGCGCCCTTAATACATACGGCACTGCCGTGCTTATCAACATCATGAATGAAGCCGGCGGTCTTCCCACAAATAACTTTTCAAGCGGCCGTTTCGACGGGGCACCTGATATTGCGGGAGAGGCTATTTTTGAAGGCAATAAAGAGCGGTTGGGTAAAGAGCTTTACAACCACGCGTGCAGCCCGGGCTGTATCATCCAGTGCTCCAACACATGGCATAAAAAAGACGGTACAGAGCACACCTCATGTGTGGAATATGAATCTGTATGGGCCCTGGGAGCGAACTGTGGTATAAACGACCTTGATGATATCGCAGAGATGATAAGGCTCTGCAACGACTATGGCATCGACACGATAGAGGCGGGTACTACAATCGCAGTTGCCATGGAAGCCGGCCTTGCCGAGTTCGGAGACGGGAAAAACGCGATAAAGCTGGTGCATGAGATTGGAAACGGTACGCCACTCGGACGCATCCTGGGCAGCGGCACAGAATCCGCGGCCAAAGTATTGGGAGTCGTAAGATGCCCCACTGTAAAAGGGCAGAGTATTCCCG
>DRHN01000036.1 GCA_011049595.1 Spirochaetota bacterium
CCGGACTTGAGGTTTGATCTGAAGATATTGAACCTGAGATCTTTTTCCGGATTAAAACCCAGAGAGTTTATTCGTGAAGGTTTTAATAATGAAAAACATCTTTTCGGTATAGTAACCCCAAAACCTGGGGAACTTTCACGAAAAATACTGGATGGATTTTCAAAAGTCTCAAAAGAAGACGGTGTGGAGATCTTCACCTGGGCTAAAATGACGAATGAAACAATATCAGGTCCTATGGCTAAATTGTTTGATTCCCCGATTGATGGGGAAATAAGGAGTATTGAAAATGAAAAAGATTGTATCCTTCTCGCAGCCTACGGCACCAGGGAAAATGTGCTGCCGTTTCTAGGGAAATTACGGAGTGAACTGGCGAATATTCATAAGCTCGTCGATAATAAAAAACTCGAATTTTGCTGGATAATTAACTTCCCGTTGTTTGAATTGAGTAAAGAGGAGAACAAGATAGTATCCGTTCACCATCCCTTTACAATGCCTGTGGAAAGCGACCTGGATAAGATTGAAAAAGATCCGTTTAAAGTCAAATCCAGAAGCTACGATTTTGTTTTAAACGGTATTGAGCTCGGAGGCGGAAGCATCAGGATACACCGGATGGATGTTCAGGGCAGAATATTTGCAGTGCTTGGATTAACACCTGAAGAAACAGCCCGGAAATTCGGATTTCTTCTGGATGCTCTCGAATACGGCGCTCCTCCTCATGGGGGTATAGCATTAGGACTGGACAGGATCGTCATGATTCTGCAAGGTGAAAACTCCATCAGAGACGTTATACCTTTCCCGAAAACAAGCAGCGGGATATGCCCGATGACAGGCGCACCCGATGAAATATCGGAAAAGCAGCTTTCTGAATTGGGGATAGCTGCTAATAAATTAATAAAATAGTAAAAGCGTGTTTTAATCCGGACATTTTCCCGGAAAAAACGGGACCGGTTAAAGATGACTTGATATACTTTTTTTATTATTATATTATTATATAGGTATCGAAAAAATTTGTATATCGGGCTTATTGTAAGGACCGAATAGAGGTTATGGAAGATTCAGATCCGTCAGATTTACAAAATGGTCTTTCTTCACAATTAGAAGAGAAAATCGAACTTCCTGAGAGAGATATTCAGGAACTCTTTTATGCCAATAGTGATAAAATACTCCATAAAATCGAGGAAAACACAGGGCTGTATATAGCCGGACGTGAATCATACCTCACTTTAAGGGGAAATGAACGGAACGTTCTCGAAGGTAAGAAAGTAATAGAGAATATTATTTCCCTCTTTCAGGATAGAAAAAAAATTGATTATAAAGATGTATCGTTCATCATAAACAGGGTAAAAAATAATATAAATTTCAACATCAGTAAGCTGCAGGAAAAACAGATATCCATAGGACCCAACGGGAAAATAATAACCCCCAAATCCACGGGCCAGGCCCAATATTTTGAGGCCATTAAGAGCAGCGATCTTACATTCGCAATAGGCCCCGCCGGTACAGGAAAGACCTATCTTGCAATGGCATTCGCGCTGCATTATCTGCTGGACGAGAATATCTCGAGAATAATACTGACCCGGCCTGTTGTGGAAGCAGGCGAAAGCTTAGGTTACCTTCCCGGTGATGTTGAACAGAAAGTAAACCCCTATTTACGACCCCTTTATGACGCTATTTATGACATGATTCCCTATACTATGTTTCAGAAATTTGTTGAAAAAGGGGCTATTGAAGTCGCTCCGCTGGCTTATATGAGAGGGCGAACGCTTCATGATTCTTTCATAATTCTGGACGAGGCCCAGAACACCACAAGAGGCCAGATCCTGATGTTCCTGACAAGGATCGGATTTAATTCAAAGACTATTGTGACCGGAGATGTTACGCAGATAGATCTTCCAAAAACAACAAGATCCGGGCTCATCATAGCGTCAAAGGTTCTCGAAAGGATCAACGGTATATCTTTTGCTTACCTTGGACCCAAAGATGTGGTACGTCATCCTCTCGTTGAAAGAATAATCATGGCCTTTGAAAAGAAGGGAGGTGAATAAAATCAATTTTTTAGTGAACGATAAACGAAATATCATTTATTTCAGCACTTCGATATGCCTGTTCTTTATCCTTCTTTGGATGATAGCAAAGCCCTATTATGGGGTCCGGTACAATTACAAGATCGGTGATGTGTCCGGAGAAGATATCATAAGCCCGAAGGACATTACATATGTCAACACGAAAGAGACGACAAAGAGAATCGCAGAAGTAAAAAACAGGGTGCCGGTTATTTTTGATCTTAAAATGTCCGTAAACGATGAGATTTTAAAAGAGATAGACATGTTTTTAACAGTTACCGAGACAGTTAGCCAGGAAGAAAACGAGGTAGAGGAAAAAATCAAAAAAATTCGTGAAAATAATTATCTAGAAATTGATGAAGGATTATTGATCAATATAATTGAAAATCACGGGGAACAAAAGTACAGGGAGAAACTGGAAGATACCGTCTCTTTTATTTTGAATAGGGGTTTAAGCGCGCTTGGCCGGGACCAGTTTCAAATGTACGACGAACGCGGGATCATCCTGAACAGGATCAAGATCGGTGAGATCACTCAGGAAAAAATAGAAATGACCCAGTTAGTGGTCTGGGATGAATTGCTGGAAACAGTCAACGGATACATTATCGAAAATTATAAAGAGCTAAACGCAGAAAATGTAAGGGTGCTGGGCAACAGCGCCACATATTTCCTGAAGCCGAATCTTTTTTACAACAATGAAGAAAGCATAAAGTACAGTATTGAAGAAGTCAGGAAGGTCAAACCAATACTCAACACGATCAAAAAAGGTGCTATTGTAATAAGACATGGCGAAGTAATAAATGATGAAAATTTTCCAAAATTAAAAGCGATCACTCTGTACACAAGTAATTTTAATCTGAAGGCTGTTGTGGGGATAGGAATCTTCCTCCTGCTGCTATTGTACCTGGCCACAGTTCCATTTTTTGATGAAGTTTCCAGGTTGGATGTAAAGAAATACATCTTTCTTGTATCATTTACGATATTTACGGTGTTCTACGCTTACCTGATCTCTCTCATAAAGAGTTTACCACCGTATGTTACATTCGGTGTTTTTGTGCCTATTGCGGGTGTGATAATGACCGCTGAAGTATTATTTAAAAGAAGATTTTCCATGACGCTCGCTATGATATTGCCGGTACTGTTGCTTTTAATTTCCGGCAACGATCCATACACGTTTATATTTTTAATGGGCTCCGGGCTCATTGCCGTTTATGCGGTTAGAAATACAAAAAAACGAAGTGATCTGTTAAAGGCAATACTTTATATTGTAATAGCAAATGAACTGCTGTTGACAGCCGTGGGTCTGCTGAAAGAGCTCAACTCAAAAGAGTTCACAACCCTGCTGATATGGGGGGCGGTCAACGGGATCATTTCTGTTGTTATTTCTCTCGGCACTATTCCATTTTTCGAGATCATATTAAATATTCCGACAAACTTCAGGCTGCTGGAGCTTGCAGATCTGAACTCACCGGTCATCAAAAAAATACAGATGGAAGCCCCGGGCACTTATCATCACAGCATCAATGTAGCTAATATGGCTGAAAATGCGGCGACTTATATAAACGCTAATCCTCTTCTGGTGAGGGTCGCGTCACTTTATCATGATATCGGTAAAATACCGAACTCGCAGTACTATATTGAAAACATCCGGGGAGAAGAGAACAAGCACAATTTTATTAAACCCTCCCTTTCCAACTCTATTTTAAAAGCACATGTCAAGATCGGTGTAGAGATGGCGAGAGAGTTCAAATTACCAAAAGAAGTGATTGAAATAATCGAGCAGCATCACGGTACTTCTTTAATGAAATATTTTTATCACCAGGCACTCGAGACTAAAGATGAGGGCATTGAGATAGAAAAACAGGATTACCACTACCCGGGCCCAAAGCCGCAGACCAGAGAAGCCGCGATCGTTATGCTGGCAGACACGCTCGAAGCAGCTTCGAGAACTCTGCATAACCCTTCCGCGAAACGTATAGAAGAGCTCGTGAATGAGATAGTTGAAAGCAATTTCAGAGCAGGACAGCTAAATGAAAGCTCTTTGACATTAAGGGGATTGATGAAGATATCGATCGTTTTCAGGCGCTATTTGACCGGTGTATTCCATTCAAGGATAGATTATCCGGACGACAAGGAAATCGAAAAAACCAGACAGGCAAATACCATAAAAAAATAATGGATTTTAACATATATATAAAAAGAGAAAACCGGGGGCTACCAGTTTCATTGGATAAGCTGGACAAATTATCGTGCGCGGCTTTTGAATTAACCGGGAAAAAATCAGGGGATATCTCACTTGTAGTTTGTGATGACGGGTTTATCCGCGAATTGAACAAGAAGTACAAGGGGATCGATGGACCCACCGATGTGCTGTCCTTTTCGATGAGAGAGGGCGAGAAATTGCAGATCGGGGGGGATATTCTGGGAGATATAGTTATTTCGGTTGATACCGCGCAAAGACAGGCACGCGTCCGTAGTGATTTTCATTTCAATAAAATGTATCTGGATGGATCCCATAAAAATAAATCGTTACAGAAGGAGTTTTTGTTTTTATTTACTCACGGTCTGCTTCATCTGCTGGGTTACACTCATGGGAATCCTGAAAGAGAGAAGATAATGATGGATCAAGCAAAAAAGCTATTATCGGGGGCAGTGCAAACTAAATGAAGCTCACACTATTTAAAAAAAAGAAGGGCAGCAAGATCAAGAAAATGATAAGTGAAAGTAATGGAGAAATGGAAGAAGGCGAACGTGAAATGATACGTGGCGTTGTAGGCCTCGGGGAAACGTTCGTAAAAACAATAATGATCCCGAGAACGGGCGTTGTCTCCGTATCGGCTGATATGGATTTTGATGACATAATATCCCTGGTTATAAAAAGCGGCCATTCACGGATACCGGTCTATGAAGACACGATCGATAATGTAATCGGGTTTTTGTACGCAAAAGATCTTTTACCCTACCTGGCAAAAAAATCGACGAATAAAGATTATAAAAATAACGGGGCGGTTAAAAAGATCCTGCGTCCTGTTCATTTCGTGCCCGAGGGAAAGATGATCGACGAGCTTTTAAGTGAATTCCGGCAGAAAAAGATGCATATCGCGGTTGTTGTGGATGAATACGGCGGGATGGCAGGCATCGTCTGCCTTGAGAATATTTTAGAAGAAATCGTGGGTGATATTCAAGATGAGTATGATGACGAGGAGGAGGATATAAAAAAAATATCTCCGGATTCCTATCTTTGCGATGCGTGGACACCCATACACGAGATAAACGAAAATCTTGATCTCGATCTCCCTGAAAATGAAAGTGATTCAATTGGCGGGTTCGTGTTCAACCGGTTCGGGAAAATCCCCAATATTAAAGAAAAGATTTTATTTGACGGCATAGAGTTCGAGATCGAAAAAATGGATGGACGCCAGATAAAAAAATTAAGGATTTTTTTGAGCAACCGGAATAATAAATCAGAAACCGGACCTGTCCAGCAGCCATAAATGCCGTTTTCCTGCATTTTCAGAACAGTATGAGAGTCGGGGTAGGGGGTAAAACGGTGCACTCCAGGTTTGTAAAAACAGACGCCATCGTTTTAAATTCAACACAATTCGGTGAAGGTCACAAGATAGTCAAATTATTTACAGATAGTCGCGGAAAGATCGAAGCCTCCGCGTTTGGTGCACGAAAGACAAAAAGCAGATTCGGAAGCAAATTAGAGCCTTTTACAATTATCAATCTGCTGCTGTATCGTAAAAATGAAGAAAGCATATTTACTATTAGAGATGCGGATGTCAGGTATCAATGTGTTTCGATCCGTAGCGATTTCAGCAAATATATCATTGCCAGCTCACTGATAGAGCCTGTAATAAAATTTGTTGAACGATCACAAACTGATTTAAAACTTTATCATCTGCTATCAGACTCCCTCAAGGTACTTGACAGATTAGTCCCGGAAAAGGGGGAATATCTTCTTTCAATGTACGACACAAAGTTTCTTTCTATTCAGGGCTACAGCCCGGATATTAATACCTGCATTAAATGTGGAAGTGTATTGGTGGACAGGAAAAGTTACAGTGACTATAATAATGGCTTTCCTTTATGTAATATCTGCAAGACAAATTCTTCGACTTTTGTAAATGAGGGGGCTTACCGATTTTTTAAATGGGCAAAGGTCCACACCATAGAAAACGCGAAGAAGGTAAAAATGAAAGATAGTACACTGGTAAATGTTCGTGAAATTATTGAGCATCTCTACCTGTTCACCTTTCACTCGACACCAAAAAGCTGGAAACAGTTGAAGGAATGTTTTCCATGATCGACCTGATCCCGGGGTGCATGAAATGAGCCAGGCCTTTATTATAAGTATCGGTGATGAACTTAACAGTGGGGAAATTTTAAATACGAACGCAGTTTATATTGCAGATCAGCTGATAAATAGAGGCATTTATGTCACTTCAATATTAACTCTTCCGGACGAGCATGACACCGCGGTTCGATATATAAGAAGGATCATAAATGAAGATGGTGTCTATATTTTTACAGGAGGCCTGGGCGGGACAAGGGATGACATAACACGCGGTATAATAAGCGAAGTGTTCGATCGGGAGCTGCGAATAGATAGAGAAAAAGCCGCAAAACTGAAAAAATGGTACACGCGGAAAAAAAGAGATTTCGTGGAAAAAGACATTATGCAGGCTTCATACCCCGACGGCGGCCGTTTACTTGATAATGAAACAGGGCTTGCTTATGGATTTTTTTTAAAGGCCGGAGGTAAATATATTTTCTCTTTGCCCGGGGTGCCGAAAGAAATGGAGAGTATGTTCAATAACGAGGTGATTCCGATACTGGCTGCGGAAAATAGGTTTTCAGATAATTACAGGCATGTGACAATGCTATTTTCAGGTATCGGCGAGTACACCCTTGATAGAAGGATCGATCCAATAATTTCCCGTTATAAAGATATTAAATATGGAACGAGGGCGGGCTACGGGTTGATAAAAGTGAGGGTTGAATCGATCGATATTGATATTGCCCCGTGTGTCTTTGAAATTGAAAAATCGTTGAACAGGTATTATATCAGCAGAGATGAAAAAAATATTGAGCAGGTTGTAGGAGAATGGCTTAAAAAGAAACATCTGTCACTTTCCGTTGCCGAGTCCTGTACAGCGGGCCTGCTTTCAAAAGTAATAACCGATGTTCCGGGCAGCTCAGGATATTTTTTAGGCGGTGTTGTTTCATACAGTAACGAGATAAAAAAAAGGGTATTAGGTGTAAAAGAGGATACATTAAAAAAATACGGCGCCGTCAGCAGTGAAATTGCCGGCGAGATGGCAAGAGGCGTGCAGGAGAGGCTTGGATCGGATATTTCTTTGGCCGTAACAGGAATCGCGGGCCCAGGCGGCGGCAGTAAAGAAAAACCTGTCGGAACCGTGTTTGTGTGTCTTTACAAAAGCGGAATTGATCCTGTTATAAGTAAAAACACGTTCCCGGGCGGCAGGGAAACAATGCGGATGGCAAGCGTTAACAAAGCTCTTTTTATGCTTTTAAAATATTTACAGGGATAAAAGCAGATGAGGACCTTTCTGGCGGCAGACATTGACAATAAAGTTAATGAGAAGATAAAGGATTTTATGGACAGATGCAGGCTGATGGACAGAAGCGTCAAATGGGGAAAGGCTGATACCAGCCATGTCACCATATATTTTTTTGGGGAAGTCGAAGAGAAAAATATAAAGGTACTCGAAGGAACTGTATCTGAGGCTCTAAAACAGATCGTCCCTTTTGAAGCATCTGCTGCCCGCATTTCAGCTTTTCCTTCAATGAAGGGGCCAAGGGTTTTCTGGATAGGTATTGAAAACAGGACTCATGAGCTGGAAAAAATCTACGAATCAATAAAAACAGATCTGCCTGGAAAAAAGATCAAAGTAAATATTGAATCAAAGGATTATACCCCTCATTTGACCATTGGGAGGGTCAAGGGGCGGTGTGATCCGGAAACGATACGCAGGATGAGCGCCTGCAGTGAAACAGAGTTCGGGAGTTTTGTTATCGATAAAATAATCCTGTATCAATCGATTTTGAGAAAAGAGGGACCGATGTATTCACCCTTGAAAGTATTTCAGCTTTAAAATTTGTGAAAAACAATCATAAGCAGCAGTCAGATGGGAACAGTTAAACCTCCTTTAAAAGGTATCCTATTTACAAGTCTTCTTTATAACAAAACAGTTGAGCCTGAAAATGTCTTCGAGGTCCTTGAAAAAGAGTTTGGGAGTATTATATTGACATCCACTCCCTTTGTTTTTAAAGAGACAGATTATTACAAAAATGAGATGGGGCCGGACCTGACAAGGGTATTCGCTGCTTTTGATTATTTTATTGAGGGAGACCGTATTGCAGATATAAAAATCAAAACAAATCGTATTGAAGATACAATATTTTCTGCAAAAAGAAATAGAACTGTAAATATTGATCCGGGCTATGTTACAAACGCGAAAGTAGTCCTGGCAACCACAAAAAACTTCCAGCACAGAATATATATGAAAAAAGGTATTTTTGCCGAGATCACACTCAGGTACCGAGGAAAAAGCTATGAACCCTGGGAGTGGACTTTCAAAGATTACAGACTTAAAGAATCAATTGACTTTTTCAACAATTTGAGAGCTGTCTATAGAGCCAAAGTTAATGAATTGATCAAATAAAACCTGACGAAAAAAATATTTAAATGCCTGTTCAATTACTTGCAACTTGGAGAAATAATTGTTATTATGAAGCATAAATTATTTGAATTAAGTGTTCGAGATAAACCAGATTGAAAAACAATCAGTTATGGAGGGTCTATGTCTGGTCACAGTAAATGGGCTTCAATTCGCCATAAGAAAGGCGCCGTAGACGCCAAAAGAGGAAAGGTTTTTACAAGGATAATAAGAGAGATAACAATAGCCGCAAAACATGGCGGCGGGGACCCGGACGCCAACCCCAGGTTGAGGGCGGTTATCTCAAAGGCAAAAGATTCAAATATGCCGAAGGATAATATAGAAAAAGCGGTAAAAAAAGGGACCGGGGAACTGGAAGGGTACTTCCTTGAGGAGATTACCTACGAAGGGTACGGCCCGTCCGGTGTTGCGATCATGATCGACACAATGACCGACAACAAAAACCGAACGACCGCCGAAATACGTAACATACTCACAAAAAGCGGCGGTAATCTCGGGGAGAATGGCTGCGTATCATGGATATTTGTAAAAAAGGGCGTAATCAGTGTAACTGCGGAAAAATATGATGAAGACACTATAATGGAGATAGCCCTGGAAGCAGGTGCAGAAGATATAAAAAGGGAAGAAGATATATGGGAAATTACAGTTGATCCCGGATCTTTTGAATCTGTTTCAAGCGCTTTTAAGGAAAAGGGCGTTGAAATGATCATGAATGATGTTATCAGGGTGCCAAATACAACTATAAAACTGGACAAAAAAAATGCCGCAAAAATACTGACCTTAATGGAAAAACTCGAAGACGCGGATGATATCCAGAATGTAGCGGCAAATTTTGATATCTCGAATGATGTGATGGAAAAACTGGCTCAATAATGAGTTCAAACCGGCACGGTGATACGGTGATACCGGGTTTAATCGACTGCCCGCTTTACCAATAAAATTTTAATCCCTTTATAAAATACATGAGCTAATATTTCTGTATAAGGAAACTTTATTGATAATATTAGGGATCGACCCCGGTATTGCTTCTACGGGATACGGAGTGATCAAAGTTTCCGGGGGAGACCTGCTGTCATTGGTTGATTACGGAGTAATCAAAACCTCTCCGGGGGAAAATCAGGGATTACGGTTGAAGCATATTTACGATAGGGTAAACGGAATCATAAACGGCCATCGCCCCGACGCGGTCGCCATAGAGACAATATTTCACAGCAAAAACCTCAAGTCACTTGCTATGGTCAGCGAAGCGATCGGTGTGATCAGTCTTGCTGCAGGAAATTACGGGCTAAATATTCAAAAATTCACCCCTCTTGAGATAAAATCGGCCATTACCAGATCAGGTAAAGCCACAAAAGGACAAATTCAGGAGATGGTAAAAACGATCCTGAACCTCGACTCACTGCCCAGGCCTGATCACGCGTCCGATGCCCTCGCTATTGCCATATGTTACCGAACAAATGTGCTGTTCTCACAGATCGAAAACCGTTAACACGATCAGAGGTAAACAAACGGTAAAAGCTCATGTCAGTAAAATAAGGATTGCCCTTTTTTCAAGTTTAAAGTAATCTAAAGTCAGCTGGTTTGTTGAGCATTCAAAATAATTTTTTTGTCACGATCAGGGTAATGATAGGTTATCTCCGCGGGGAACTTGTTCAGGTAGACGATGAAGCGTGTGTTATAGATGTCAATGGGGTGGGGTATAATGTTTACTGCTC
>DRHN01000037.1 GCA_011049595.1 Spirochaetota bacterium
GGTATTTTTTCGTTTGCTGTGTACGCGTACTCGACCGGGATCAGGGGGTCCTGTTTGCCCCAGATTATCAGTGTCTGCTTTTTTATGGACCCGAGCCCGCCAAGTATAGCTTTATATACCCGCGGGCGTATCCCTCTGACCCCGCAACCGCTGCGCAAAGCCCTCAGAAAGGCACTCGTGAAGCCGGGCATGACAGCTAATTTGTGATCAGCTTCAATTAGGTCATCTTTAACGGCCGCGGGGTCATATACCACTGATCTCCAGATCCTTTCAGAATGTGACAAACCCGGCTTCATCAGAATGTTTCCGATCAACGGGGCCGACAGGACCTTTAACCCGGGATGGACCTTGCGGCCGAGGCAGGCGCTGTCCACGATGACGAGTTTTTCCAGCCTGTCCTGGAACTGGGTGGCAAACTGCAGCGAGACCCCGCCCCCCATAGACAGCCCCACAAGCGTCGCCCTGTCTATTCTGACCTCATCCATAAAATCCTTTACATCCCGGGCCCCTGTCTCGAGCGAGCATGGTATATTCGGTTTATCGGAAAGGCCGGAACCCAACATGTCGAGCCCGTACACTTTGCAGTGCTCTGAAAGAGGCCCGAAAGTGTACCTCCACTCTTTTTCCACCGAGCCGCCGAGCCCGTGGATAAGAATCACGTTCCCGCCTTTTTCCCCGCCCGACCAGTAACGGATCTTATTACCGTTTATATCCGCGTATTTGTCTTCCTGTTTGTCCACTAGCTGCACTCCGATTTGTCAGTCCACAATTGACTGATAAGCTGTCACCCTGAAATCGTCGGCGATAGGATAATGGCCGCCCGGCTGGAACTGGGCCATCTGTATACCGATAAACTCTTCTACAGGGTCGATCCAGAAATATGTGCTGGAGGCGCCGGCCCACCCGAACTCGCCTTTCGAGCCCATGGTCTGTCCCTGGCCGACATCCGTGAGGACCCGGAATCCGAGACCGAAACCGTACCCGAACAGCTCCTCGCCCTCGAGTTCCAGCGGCATCAGGCCGGGAGAGATGTGGTTGGCTGTGATCAGCTCTACGGTTTTTCGGCTTAAAAGTTTTTTTCCGTCCAGCTCGCCTTTGTTGAGCAGCATCCGGCAGAACCTCAGGTAATCGGGCGCCGTGGACACAAGTCCGTGCCCCCCCCTGAACACTTTGTGGGGCGCGGACTCCAGGCTCTCTGTCGGGCTGTTCAGCAGCACGTTCACTCCGTCTTCGGCATCCCCGAACCACTTGGAACCTGTCGTATCAGGAGCCCCTAAATCGCAGGAGCCGTATTCCGCGGAAAAGCGGTCGAGTTTTTCCTCAGGCACAAAAAAACCTGTGTCCGTCATGCCGAGCGGCTTGAACATGTTGTCACGGAGAAACACATCGAGGGGCTGTCCGCTGATGACCTCTATAAGATACCCGACAACATCTACCGATACACTGTAGCGCCACCCGGTGCCCGGCTGAAAAGCCAGGGGTAATTTCATCAGGTCGGCTATAAATTCGGACAGGGGTTTGTTTGTAAATACTTTTTCATCCCTGTACATCTGCTCTACTTTTCCGTATTCCCACCAGTGGTATGTCAGCCCGGAGGTGTGGACGAGCAGGTCCCGGACCGTGACCTCGCGCTCGAGATCGGCCAGTTTGATCGCTGATTTGGTTTCACCCGCGTAGACCTTGAGGTCCTTAAAGGCAGGTATGTATTTTGAGACCGGGTCGAACAGCTGGAAACAGCCTTTCTCGTAAAGCATCATCAAAGCCACGCTGACTATCGGCTTTGTCATGGACCAGATACGGATTATCGTGTCCTCCCGCATGGGTTTTTGGTTTTCACGGTCCATTAGACCCGCGCACTCAAGGTGCACCAGTTCTCCCCGCCGGGCAAGCAGCGTGATAGCGCCCGCTATCTTATCTTTGCCGATGTGTTTTCCGATCCCCGGCTTTATTCTTGCAAGCCTCTCGGGGGACAATCCTACCTTTTTTGGACTGATCATTATTTCCTCCATTAATTTTTGTGGTTAAATTAACTTTGTATAAGAGAATTAAACAACGCTTATTTTTAGTATAGTATACTCATTGTAAACATTTGTCAATGGACAGGCGGACGGCCGCGTGTCCGCGTTTACCGAAAACATCGCCGCGTTTTACGATACGTCTGGAAGAGGTTAAAGCAAGACCCTGAGCGTTGTTAGGCCAAGAATGAGAAAATAATTTTGACTTGATTTTATCTAAAAAAAGTGGCAAGATATACTACCGCATTTAGAGGAATCCGGCTTAAAGTATTATCACCAGGCAGGTAGTTGTGATATCAAATGTAATAAAAGAAATTATATTAGATTTTCAAAATCATGCACTGGAAACAGGAATAACACGTCATTTGAATTACTCCATAGTACCCAAAAAGGCATTCATCTGTATCGGTGTACGAAGATACGGCAAAACAACGTTTCTATATCAGATAATAGAAAATTTAAAGAAGAATACAAATATCAAGAAGGAGAATATAATAAAACAATCCTGCACAGGGATATAATCGAACGATTTGATGCAATACATCCTTAAGCTGTTATACAAACTGCATTCAGAAATCAGGAGTTAGTTATGATTTATAAATTAAAAATTACTTTATTGGATCATGAACCAAAGATATGGAGAATTGTTGAAGTAAAAAGCTCGATTGGTCTTCTGGAATTACATGCCGTAATTCAAACTGCTATGGGATGGACCAATTCTCATCTTCATCATTTTATAAAAAA
>DRHN01000038.1 GCA_011049595.1 Spirochaetota bacterium
GAATAAATGACTATAAAAAAAAACTGTTTTACACCCGCGAATTCCGGAAGACCGAGGAACTCTCTGGCTATGTTGACAAGAAAGAGGGAATGGGAAATAAACAATGTTATGATAAAAAACAGAATCGATCTGAACTTATTACGGTAAATATTCGTGAGCGAAATATAGGCGATGTTCCAGAACATGTTCTATTCAATTTTCCCCTAATCTGATTAAAAAATAAACCCCTCCCGCCCGGGCCGGGGTATGTGAGCGATACTGGATTTGAACCAGTGACTTCTACCATGTGAGGGTAGCACTCTACCACTGAGTTAATCGCCCGTTTTATTTTATAACTGTACAGCGCATGCCGCTATCTTCAATTATAATATAATAACAAATAGGAAAAGAAAAAAATTCTTTGTGAATGATCGTTATTCTTTATTCTATAATAAACCTGGTGTCTCTTTCCGGAAAATTATCCACTTCCTCTTTCATATCAGCATAGCCCTCTCTCCCCAACATCCCGTAGGCATAGTTTTTCCCCGCCTCTACACCCGGCTGGTCAAGGGAATTTACATTGTAAAGATATCCCGCAAACACCGTCTGAACTTCATACATGTAAAAAAGCTGACCGACTGTGTGGGGGTTGATTTCAGGCAGGGTTATTTCGATATTTGGTTTTCCCGATTTTACAAGCGCCAGGATTGTTGCCTTTTTTTCCGCGTCAAAAAGTTCGTTTAGCGTGTGCCCCCCAAGATAGGAAACGCCTTCAAAGGAACTATACAAAGCCGGTAAATTGAGGAAATTCCTGAAATTTTCGACCGACAGTATTGTGATTATTTTATCATCCGGGCCTTCCCGATAAAGCTGAATTTGTGAATGCTGGTCAATAGCGCCTACCGCTTTTACAGGTGTCTGCCCGGCATAAACGATTTCTCCGTTCATAGAATATTTTTTTCCGAGACTCTCCGCTAAAAGTTGTCTGTACCACACCGAGATCTCGGACAGGGCCATCGAGTAGGGCATAAGGACCGCCATGTTGACCCCTTTCCTAACGTGAAGGTGATAGTGGATGACTGCATTCATGTAAGCCGGGTTTTTAAACAGATCTTCATTTTTACAGACCTTGTCCATTAGAGCGGCGCCTTCCAGCAGGACATCAATGTCGATACCTGCCATGTAAGCCGGAAATAAGCCTACAGGGCTCAGTGCCGAGAACCGGCCGCCGACGCCTTCGGGAATTTTCAAAGTTCTGATACCGAGCTCATCCGCTATTTGGCGCATCGTCCCTTTTTCGGCATCGGTTGTCGCGATCACCTGTTTCTTGAAATTTTCTTCACCTATTTTTTCAACCATAAACTTCTGGAAAAGCAGGAAATTAGCCATTGGCTCTGCTGTATTCCCCGATTTAGAGATAATATTTATAATCGTTTTTTCAGGATCCAATATGTCGAAGAGCCCCTTAATTTCATCCGGATCGATGTTTTCGGCGAAAAATATCCGGGGAGTACTTCTCAATGATTCAGGAAGCAGATTATAGAACGGGTGGGTAAGCGCTTTTATCAACGCTACACCCCCCAGGGAAGAACCCCCGATTCCAATGACAATTACATTTTCGATATTGTCTTTCATTTCCTCTTTTACAGAATCCCATGTGGTTTTTAAATCATCCAGTTCATCTTTTCTGTAAGGAAGTTCATAAAAAGGAAGCCCGCCGGTCTCCCTTTTTGAAATTAAGGTGTTGTTTATTTCGGTCACTTTTTTGCCGTAAGATTCAATTTCTTCCAGCGAAATACCTGACGGGCCTTTGATCTGGTCGCTAATTGTATTGTTAAAATCGTAAGTTATTGTTTTTTTTATCATTCCCCCCCCTTGCAACAAGATGGAGATTGTTTCGATAACAATTCAAGTCTTTTGGTGTGAATTCATAATAATAAGCCCAAAGTTGAACATCAAGTTAATTTGATATTTTCTTATTGAAATATAGGATATTTATTATTACACATACCCTGTCATGAAAAAACAGATCTCACTGATTGTGCTTTTCACCTGTCTCCTGTTAAGCCTCCAGGTGATCGGAAAATCCGGAAATCAAAAGTCTATCAAAAACCTGTTATACGCCGAAACCTTGACCGTGGTGCGTTTCATTCTTCCGGAGGGTCATCCGTACAAAAATATCGGTTTATTCTCCGGTATAAACAACAAAATATTGTTAAAATTCGGTGACAGCGTGACAGTAAAGGATGAATCATTGCACGGCAGCATTACCTGGTATCACTGTTCACTCGACAATTTTTCTTTTTATCTGCCCGATGTGTTTGTTGTAAAAGAACCTGAAAGTATCAGGTATGACGAAAACGGCAATATTCAGATCGGAGAAGAGGTGGTTAACATGTGGACAGCCCTGCCGATCCATTATAAACCAGACGATCTTATCCGGGTTGGGGCAAAATACCTTGCAGAGAGCTCGAAAAACCGGGCGATCTTTCTTCGTGAAAAGGCGGCTTCTCAGTTTATGCTGTTGATCGATGCCGCTGAAAAAGACGGCATCAACATAAGGATCGTCTCCGCCTACCGTGACCCCGGCTACCAGTCATATCTTTACGAGGATGCCATAAAAAGAAAGGGTTTTTTCCAGTCCACAGTAGCGAAACCGGGCCACTCAGAACATCATCTCGGTACGACCTGCGACCTCACCTCGGATGAGATCTCAACCGGTCTTACTTCGGATTTTGAGTACACCCGCGCGTTTCAATGGCTTAAAGACAATATTCATTATTACGGTATATATCTTTCATATCCGAAATATAAAACGGACATAACCGGGTATGAGTACGAACCCTGGCACTTCAGGTACTGGGGCAATGACAGGTGGGAAAGTGACCGGTGGTTTTACAGATCATTTATCCGCAGGTAATTAATTAGTTCCTGGTGCCACGCCGTATAAAACACGGAGTAGCCGGGCTTGCCCGACTTAGTCGTAGCCGAAGTTGTCACCAAGAACTGGTTTGATTTTATTTATACATATCCATTCCGTGTAATATAAAGTCAAAAATACATATTATTCAATAAAAATTTGAATTGACAGTTTTTTTTGAGATGTTATTGTTGTATGAATAAAATGCTAAAGTGCATTGGTGTCGCTTCGGGCTTGCCCGGCTTTAAGCCGGGTATTTCCGGTGTGATACCAACAACTGATCATATGAAAAAAGGATGGGACGATATGAAAAGAGTTTTGTTTTTGGCTTCAGCACTGTTTTTTGCATCATCGGTTGTGACAGCTTTCGGGCAGCAGGGGTCGACAATTAAACACGCATTCGCGCTTCACGGTGATGTAAAATACGGGCCGGATTTCAAGCATTTTGATTACGTCGATCCGGATGCCCCCAAAGGCGGGACCGTTAGACTCGCGACTGTAGGGACCTTTGATAATCTCAACCCGTTTATACTCAAAGGCGTGCCTGCTGCAGGGGTCGGGCTTCTGTTTGACACACTGACGGATCAGTCCGCTGACGAGCCTTTTACCGAGTACGGCCTTCTTGCCGAAACGATAGAGATGCCGGTTGACAGGTCCTGGGTGGTATTTACCCTGCGTTCCGAGGCCAGATGGCATGACGGGACGCCCGTAAAGCCGGAAGACGTCGTGTTTACTTTTGAGACCCTGATTTCAAAAGGGCATCCATTCTACAAGTCCTATTACGCGGATGTTGTCAAGGTGGAGAAAACAGGAAGCCGTAAAGTCAAGTTTGTTTTTAATAAAGGATCAAATCCCGAGCTGCCGTTAATAATAGGGCAGCTTCCTGTTTTTTCCAGAAAATATTACGCTGACCGTCAATTTGATAAAACGTCACTTGATCCCCCGCTCGGGAGCGGGCCCTACCGTGTAATTGATATAAAACCCGGAAGGTCAATCACATACCAGCTCAACCCCGATTACTGGGGTAAAGACCTCCCGGTTAATAAAGGTCGGTACAACTTTGAAACCCTGAGGTATGAGTATTACCGTGACGAGACAGTTCTTGTCGAGGCCTTCAAGGCCGGAGAGTATGATTTCCGTTCGGAAAACACATCCAAGGTGTGGGCCACAGCCTACAAGGGGAAGGCCTTTGATGAAGGCCATGCGATAAAGGAGGAGCTCCCCGATGAAAACCCTACCGGCATGCAGGCATTTGTGTTCAACACCAGAAGAGAGATCTTTAAAGACAGTCGTGTCCGAATGGCCCTCGGTTATATGTTCGATTTTGAATGGACCAACAAAACACTTTTTTACGGCGCGTACACACGTATAGATAGCTATTTTACAAATTCCGAGCTTGCTTCAAGCGGTCTGCCCGGCCCTGATGAGTTGAAGCTGCTCGAGCCCTACCGTTCCAGGCTCCCAAAAGAGGTTTTCAGAAAAGAGTACGCTCCTCCGGTGACCGACGGCTCGGGAAACATCAGGCCGCATATCAGGACAGTACTCGGTCTTTTACGCGAAGCCGGCTGGGTGCTTAAAGAAGGTGTGCTGACCAACAAAAAAACCGGAGAGCCCTTTGAGTTCGAGATAATCCTTGTTTCTCCCGGTATGGAGCGTGTGGCGATACCCTTCTCTAAAAACCTCGAAAGGATAGGGATCAAAACCAGTATCAGGGTCGTTGACAGCTCCCAGTATGTCAACAGGGTCGATAGTTTTGATTTTGACATGACCTCGGTATGGTGGCGGCAGAGTCTTTCTCCCGGTAACGAGCAGCGCGATTTCTGGTCTTCACAAGCCGCGGACATACCGGGATCAAGAAATCTAGCGGGTATCAAAGACCCGGTCGTGGACGCTCTCATAGACAAGATCATTAAAGCACCTGACAGGAAGAGCCTTATCGCGGCCGGCCGGGCATTGGACAGGGTGCTTTTATGGGGCCACTATGTTATTCCTCACTATTACGTGCAAACATACCGTATAGCATACTGGAACAAATTCGATCGGCCTGCTTTAAAACCAAAGTACGCGCTGGGATTTCTTGATACATGGTGGGTCGACCCGATAAAAGAGAAGAGGCTCAAAAACCGTTAAACCACGTTTTTTCTATATTAGTAGGAATGTGGGGCAGCGTGTTTTGTTCGTCGATGTGCGCATGCACAATATTATGTAACGGGATAAACTGATGATAAGCTATATAATCAGGCGTGTATTACTCATAATACCCACGTTGATCGGGATCATGGTGATAAACTTTTTTATTATCCAAACAGCACCCGGAGGTCCGGTGGAGAGGCTCATCGCGCAGGTGAGAGGGACCGCTGTCGATGCAACCGCGAGGATAACAAGAAGCGGCGGTGAAGCCGATCAGGCAACCTACGCGGCATCGAAGAGCCAGGGTGAAAATTTCGGAAAATACCGCGGGGCCCAGGGTCTTGACCCTGATTTCATCAAGGAAATAGAAAAACTGTACGGGTTCGACAAACCGCCGCTTAAAAGATTCCTAATAATGATGGGAAATTATGCCCGGTTTGATTTCGGTGACAGTTTTTTCAGGGACAGGAGTGTGGTATCTCTGGTACTTGAGAAGATGCCTGTCTCCATTACCCTGGGGCTTTGGACCACTCTGATAGTGTACCTGATTTCGATCCCGCTGGGAATAAGAAAAGCCGTGAAGGACGGCTCGCCGTTTGACATGTGGACAAGTTTCGTGGTCACCATAGGATATGCGATCCCCGGGTTTTTGTTTGCCATATTTCTTATTGTGATGTTCGCTGGAGGAAGCTACATCAAAATATTTCCGCTCAGGGGTCTTGTGTCTGAAGACTGGCGCAATCTTTCTTTTCTAATGAAAATAGGGGACTATCTCTGGCACATTGTTTTACCGATTGTATCAAGCGTGATAGGCGGCTTTGCCGGTCTCACAATGTTTACGAAGAACTCGTTTCTCGAAGAGATAAACAAGCAGTATGTGGTGACCGCCCGCGGTAAGGGATTGTCGGACAGGAAGGTGCTGACCGGACATATCTTCCGTAATGCGATGCTGATAATCATAGCCGGATTTCCATCGGCCTTTATCAGCGCGCTTTTTACCGGAACAGTTTTGACAGAGGTGATCTTTTCTCTTGACGGGCTCGGGCTTTTAGGGTTTGAGGCAGCCATAAACAGAGATTACCCTGTTGTTTTCGGCACAATGTATTTTTTCAGTCTTCTGGGCCTTGTCCTCAGCCTTGCCGGTGATCTGATGTACACAGTCATAGATCCAAGGATAGATTTTGAAAGCAGGGAGGTGTAGGTGGCAAAAGATCGTCTGCTCGGGTTTAAAGTGAACCCTTTAAAAATGCGCCGTGTCCGGAACTTTGTTGCCAACAGGAGAGCATACATATCCCTGTACATTTTTATGGCGCTCTTTGTCCTAAGCCTTTTTGCCGAGTTTATAGCGAATGATAAGCCTGTCATTTTAATGAGCGGGGGCAGGATATATTTCCCGGTCTTCAAAGATTATTCTGAAACCGTTTTCGGCGGCGAGTTTGAGATCGACGCGGATTACCACGACCCTTTTGTACAGGACCTCATCAAGGAAAGCGGGTGGATGATCTGGCCGGTTATCCCCTACAGGTACGATACAATAAGCTATGACCTGGAAGTTCCGGCCCCGGCCCCGCCTTCCCGTCAGCACTGGCTGGGCACGGACGATCAGGGGCACGACATAATAGCTCTTGTCATCTACGGCTTCAGGATATCGGTCATATTCGGGCTGATACTCACATTCTTCAGCTCTGTTGTAGGGATAATCGCGGGAGCGGTACAGGGCTATTTCGGGGGCCTGGTCGACCTTTTATTTCAGCGGTTTATCGAAATGTGGTCCTCACTCCCGCTCCTGTATCTTCTTATTATTTTAACGAGTATTCTTGCGCCGAGTTTCGGCCTGCTTCTGCTGATCATGTTGCTTTTCCGGTGGCTTTCGCTTGTCGGGGTTGTCAGGGCAGAATTCCTCAGGGCCAGGAATTTCGACTTTGTGCGTGCCGCAAAGGCCCTCGGTGTGAGCAACGCGATGATAATGTTCAGGCATATACTTCCCAACGCGATGGTGTCTACCCTGACTTTTCTTCCTTTTATACTCAACGGTTCGATAGTGGCGCTTACATCGCTGGATTTCCTCGGTCTCGGCCTTCCGCCGAGCTCGCCCTCCCTTGGAAGGCTCCTTGCCCAGGGCAAGGCGAACCTCCAGGCCCCGTGGATCGGTATTACTTCCTTTGTGGTCCTTGCGGTAATGCTTTCCCTGCTGATATTCGTAGGGGAGGGCGTTCGTGACGCGTTTGACCCGAGGAGGAATATATCATGAGTCTGCTTGAGGTGCGTGATCTGTCTGTCACTTTCCGGGTGAACAGACAGGAGATAAAAGCAGTGAAGAATGTGTCTTTTTACATAGAGCGCGGGGAAACATTAGCCCTTGTCGGGGAAAGCGGCGCCGGTAAGTCAGCCGCAGCGCTTTCGATCATGCAGCTTCACCCAAAAGGACTTGTGGTGTATCCATCAGGAAGCGTGTTTTTTGACGGGAAGAATATCATGGGCGCGTCTGAAGAGACTGTCCGGAGTATACGGGGGAACAGGATCTCCATGATATTCCAGGAACCCATGACATCTCTTAATCCCCTTCACAAAGTTGAAAAACAGGTAAACGAGGGGCTGATGCTGCACCAGGGGGTCGCACGCGAGGACACACGGAAAAGGGTTATAGAGCTCCTCCATCTCGTCGGTTTGCCTGAAGCAGTTGAGAGACTGAGCGCTTACCCCCATCAGCTGTCGGGCGGCCAGAGACAAAGAGTTATGATAGCCATGGCGCTGGCCAATAATCCGGAACTTCTGATTGCTGACGAGCCTACCACCGCGCTCGATGTAACTATACAGGCCGGTATACTCGAGCTACTTAATAAATTGAAAAAAGAGATGAACATGTCTCTTCTTTTAATAACCCATGACCTGACAATTGTACGTAAAATGGTGGACAGGGTTGCTGTAATGAAGGACGGTGAGATAGTGGAACATGGAGCCCTGAAAAAAGTGTTCCAAACCCCCGTTCATAAGTACACAAAGTACCTCCTCGCATCGGAACTGAACGAATATGCTCAAAAGATCGGGGGCGACAGGGATGTTATAGTTGACACAAGAGACCTTAAGGTTTTTTTCCCGATCCAGAAAGGAATTTTCAGGACCACGAAGGGATATGTAAAGGCGGTCAATGGTGTAACTGTTTCTATAAAGAAAGGTCAAACTGTCGGGCTGGTCGGAGAAAGCGGCTCCGGAAAGACAACACTGGGTCTTGCAATGCTTCGGCTTATCGCGAGTGAGGGGTCGATCAGGTACAAGGGCAGGGAGATCCAGGGCCTCAAAACAAAAACTCTCAGGCCCCTCAGAAAAGAGATACAGGTCATATTCCAGGATCCCTTCGGCAGCCTTAACCCCAGATTTACAATCGGTCAGATAATCGAGGAAGGGCTTAGAGTCCATGGGATAGGGGCCTCACAGGAGGACCGCGAGCGTCTGATTTCGGATGTTCTGGAGGAGGTAGAAATCGATCCATCTTCCAGACACAGGTACCCCCACGAGTTCAGCGGCGGTCAGCGACAGCGAATCAGTATCGCGAGGGCGCTGATTTTGAAACCTCGCTTCCTTGTGCTGGATGAACCTACGTCTTCCATTGATATGTCCGTCCAGACGCAGATTATACAGCTCCTGAAAGACCTCCAGAAAAAATACGATCTGGCATATCTGTTCATAAGCCACGACCTGCGTGTTGTCAAGGCAATAAGTCACCGCATACTGGTTATGAAAGACGGGAAGATCGTAGAAGAAGGATCACCCGAAGATATATACGAAAACCCCAAAAATATATACACTATATCATTGATAAAGGCGGCATTTGACCTTGAAAGTAAAGAAGTGTCCCAAACTAGTTAGTTCCCTGTGATTTTTAACGGGAGCTGCCGCCTGCACTAAAACCCCGATGAAATTCATTTGAAAGGATATCAAAAGCTTTTAAAAAGTGGAACAAGACAATGCAGTACTATTTCCCGGATATTGATGAATATTATAATTGTGCTTGTAAACGGCGAGCCCCAGGAAGTTTCTACGGGTAAAAGCGAGAACCTCGATATGCAGTATGAAATGACCACGGAAACCTTTCTCGCAATTGTAAGTAAGGAGCTGCCCGGCATGAAAGCTTACAATCAGAAGAAGGTCAAAGCCAAAGGATCAATGCCCGATCTTATGGAGCTGCAGAAGCTGGAAAAAGTTTGACAATAGTGTAATGATTCAGGCTGTTGCCGAAGTTGTCACCAAAAACTAATTTAATTTCTTATTAGCAATCTTTATCATGTACAAAAGGGGGGTAACATCCTCCGGCATTCAACAGGTCAGGTGAAGCGCTGCAACGGTCTTTCGTGCCCCACAGGTCTTGTTGTACTTCTCGACAGCTTTCTCGGTGCCGGAGACAAAGAGCTCAATACCTCCGGACTGAATACCCATTCGCACACTTTCGTGAACCTGCATATATCCAGGGCTCCCCTGGCCGATTATCAGAATTTCCGGGGAGTAAACAAAAATATCCTGAATATCTTCCAAACAAAGATTGTGTCCATCTTTTCGCCACCAGGAATCGTAAACCTTGTCCGGAAAGATGATTACATCCGAGTGGTATATCTTCCCATTGATAGATATTTTTCCAAAGGAATAAGACTCAATCAACATTTTTATTCCTCCCAATCAGTGTTATTTCATCAGCCAAATTGTTTCTCACTGAAATAATTTCATTTCCCACAAGAGTTCATCTTCTATTATTGCGACCATTCAGTCGGTTTCCTGTCCCACCTGTGCTTTTTCAACTCAGCCTGGAGATTTAATTGCAGGAGCTTACCGTCACTGGTATTTATGTTTGATTCAACGTGTGCCGTTTTACGCATCCCCGGTATTATAGTGCTCACAATATCGTTACACAAAATGAAACGGAGCGCCATCTCGGCCATTGTCATCCCATCCGGAACCAGATGCCTTAAACCGTCTGTATGATCCACACTTGAGATCAGGTTATCAGGGACAAAATAAGTGCTCCTCCAGTCGTCCTCGGGAAACTTCGTGTCTTTCGTAATATTACCGGTTAAAGTCCCCTCGTCAAAAGGAACACGGGCGATTATCCCAATATTTAATTTTTCGCAAACCGGGAATAACACATCTTCCGGCGCCTGATCGAAAATATTATAGATAACCTGAACCGAGTCAACTAACCCTGTCTCAAGGGTTTTGACACAATTCTCAGCCTCCCAACGGTTTACACTCACCCCGACAGCGCGAATCTTTCCTTCACGTTTCAACTTTTCAACAGCAGTCTGCCACCTGTCATCTTCCGCCCAGTTATCTTCCCAAACATGAAATTGCTGTAAATCTATGGTTTCAACACCCATATTCTTTAAGCTCCTTTCAGTATACTCGATGATATGTTCTGCGGGAAAACATTCATCAAGAGTAAACTCTCTTTTTGACGGCCACTTAAAGTTCCTGGGCGGAATCTTTGTTGCCGTATATAATTTTTCACCGGCATGACGTTTTATTAAACTACCAAGAATTTTTTCACTCTTACCGCTTCCGTATGCCCACGCGCTGTCAAAAAAGTTGCAACCTGATTCAACAGCTAAATCAAGAGATTTCTCGATATTCTTTTCATCAGAACCGGTCCAATCGGCAAGCCCCCACATCCCATACCCTATTTCACCAATCTTCCATCCCGTACGTCCAAAAACCCTGTAATTCATAAAACCCTCCTTTTGTTTTCGATGTGCTCTTACCCGGCTAAATACCGCAGCACAATTGATGTCGTTACATCCCCGGACCCGGAAAACAGTATTTCGCCACCTATATTCAATTTATCCATTCAACAAAATCTTGTCCAGCGATACCTGCTGTTTGATAGTGAAACACAATCGAGCCTCAGTGCAACCACGGATTTACGCGACCCGGTCTAACCAAACATCCCAAATGTTCAAGTGTATACATGCGTCTTCAGGGTCATCCAATGTATAATTATTGTGATTTTTACTCGACAAGAACATACAAAAGCTGTTATAATCTCAATAGTCGTAATCTGAAACTTGCGCTTCAGATAGCAGCTAAACAGTTATTTGTTTAATATTACAATTGATATCATGAAGTCATGAGATATACTGTTGCCGACATCAAGTTAATCAAGAAAATGGTCAATTATTCAAATATTGACGATGAAATATGCCTATCTAAAAGTTTGCACAAAAAGCAGCCTCACTTTTGTAAAATCATAGATCAGGTTAAAATTGATTCAAGATGTCTTGAAGCACATCTTTTTTGCACTTTATTTTGTTCTTTAGCTATAGACCATGCCGAACGAGTCACAGAGGAAGATTTCCCCTCCTTTCCGGAAGAATTATTTCATGATACGGCATACATGGTAGCACAAAAAAATCCAAAGATTGGCAAAAAAGCCCTTGCATATCCAGATCGAATAAAGCGATATATACTTAACAGTCTTGATTTTGATGATGCGGATGCTGATTGGCTTAAGATAATGATATCAGCATTTCTCGTAACAATTGAAAATTTTTCGATTACTGACTATTTTGCTCGATGATATATCATTATTTTGTTATTATTGCTTACCTGTAAGAAGAGGAGCTATATATGTCAAAAGTAGAGGACATTCTATGTTCAATTGAATCTCTCTCAAAAGCGGAGTATGCTCAGTTGTGACAGTGGTTTTCTGAAAGGGACTGGGAAAAATGGGATAGGCAGATTGAGATCGACTCAGGATCAGGAAAGTTGGATTTTCTGATCAACGAAGCCCTTGATGTAAAAGCAAAGGGAAAGCTAAAGGAACTCTAAATGCATCGAACAATAAACCTTTTCTGGAAATGCTTTGAGAATCTCCCCCTACATCATAACTTGGCACTGAAGCTGACACCTACTCGGTTACGCCAGTGTGGGTACAGCTTAGTTTATTATTATACATCAAAAAAACTATTAACACCGTAGCCCATTTGTGCTATATTTGTATTAGATAGAGGTATATTATGAGTAAAACAGCTACTGTAAGAGCAAGAATAGAACCGGATTTAAAAGAAGAAGTTGAAAATCTTTTTCATGAATTAGGTTTGTCAACTACTGATGCGATTAATATTTTCTACAAACAAGTAAAACTCCGGCACGGATTCCCTTTTGAAGTTGCTATACCCAATAAATTGACTGAAAAAGCGCTTAAAAAAACAGATGAGGGCAAAAATCTTATCCGTCATAATGATGCTGATGATATGTTTAATGATCCGGGAATTTAATGCTTATTCCCATCACAGTGTGCAATTAGCGTGGAATGCCGCTAAATCGGCTCATGGCCCTTGGCACTTAAGCCGCAGCCCGGCCTTGACTTTGCCATGCCTGTGAGTTATTTTGCGGGTATGGGATTACCGAAGTTAATGGATCAGTAGATGGTGACACAATCAAACGGATACGCCGTGGTACGTGATCCGTATGCCCGGTGGTGCGGGATAAGGAGGCATCGTGAGATGCTTCCTTATCCCGAGTAGAAAAAAATATAAGGAGGATAAAATATCATGTAAAGAAATTGACACAGTTAATCCAAATCAAGATTAAAAACATTAAAAAATGAAAAGGAAAACAAAATGAATATTTATATAGGCGGCTTATCCCCCTCTACAACCGAAAATGAGTTAAGACAGGATTTTGAGGGTTATGGTCAAGTTGAAAATGTTAAGATTATTAAAGATAAATATACAGGAGAATCTAGAGGATTTGCTTTTGTGGAGATGCCAACAAAAGCGGAAGCTCTTTCTGCTATTGAAGGTCTGAATGGGAAAGAATTGAACGGTAATGCGCTTATAGTGAATGAAGCTCGTCCACGTCCAGGAGGACATGGTAGAGGCGGAGGCGGAGGCGGAGGCGGAGGCGCTAGAGGTGGACATAACCGCTATTGATAAATATATTGTTTTCGAACAAGTCAGTTCACCATAGCGAAAACCTTGGCGGTTCTTGTCTATATTTTGTTTAAAATGTAGTTTTAGAAATTCTGATCGGAGTAGTTTTTATGGAACTGCCGTCGTGATAAAATTTTGATTAAGGGGAAATAAACATGGGTGATAAAGGAAAAAAAGATAAGGGTAAAAAAGAAACACAAAAAAAGGCTAAACTTACAAATAAGGAAAAACGCAAACTTAAAAACGAGAAAAATAAATAAGAATATAAAGCATAACCAGCCATCAGACTGTGTGAAAACTAAATCTGAATTCAGACTATTTCTTCTTTATTTACAGAATTTATCATAAGTTTCGGGACACAACATTATTTGAGTTCTACTTATACCTGCTGCATAAGACATTATAAATCTTTCCCGGGTGGACACAATCCAGTGGGCAAAAGACAACCTCGAAGCGCACTTTCCTTCCGGTGAAGGATTCCTTTATAGTGATACTTAAGCAATATAAATTATTCTGACTGCTTGGCTTTTTTAAGTTTTGAAATTTGAAAGAACCATATATCATAAACATGTGATTTCATGAAAGTCGATCAAATTAGGTGGAAATAAGTGAGAATCTCTGGTGTTCATCACACCTGTGTCATTGTTTCAGATATGGATAAGTCTTTGAAGTTTTACCGGGACATATTGGGAATGCTTGAGGAGGTTAATTTGAAGTTCGATGCAGATCCAGTAATGATGGATCTCCCGGGAACAAAACCGAAACAGCACCTGGTAATGCTCTCTGCAGGTAATACTATCATAGAATTGATCCAATATATCGAGCCAAAGGGTAAACCTTACGACCGGAAACCATGCGACGCTGCAAACATGCACATCTGTTTTCAGGTGGAGGATATAAATAAAACTTATGAAGAAATAAAGGCCATGGGGATCAGTTTTCACAGAGATCCTGATTTCATAGATGAGAGCGGAGGGGCCCTGAACGGTTACGGTTATGTCTACTTTCGGGGCCCTGACAACGAAATTCTTGAATTTATCCAGGTGCCGGAATAATAACTGTTGTTTTTTAGTATTGAAACGAATATTTACCAATTAAAACCGGGTAAATTATATCATTTTCTCCACCTCAATGCGGTAGGGCATAGCCGGTGCGGTTCCGAATCGTGTTGTGCTTATCGCGGCCACTTTGTTGGCGAAAAATATTGAGTTCTTCAGCGGTTTTTCTTCGCAAATAGCGGCAGCAAGCGCGCCGTTAAAAGCATCGCCCGCGCCTGTCGTGTCAACAGTTTCAACCTTGAAAGCTTCGATATATCCTTGCTCATTTCCGCTCATAAAGAACGCGCCCTTTTTCCCGAGGGTCAGCACGACATTTTTTACTCCTTTTGACAATAACTTTTCGGCAATTTTTTCTGTCGACAGCTCCGCCCCCTGCATTTGAAGGATCCCCAATGCTTCTGTTTCGTTTGGAGTAATTATATCGATATATTTAAAAATATCGTCATCCAGTGTTGCTGACGGGGCGGGAGCGGGATTTAATATTGTCGTTACGCCGTTTTTATTTGCAATCTTTAATGCGTAATATGAAGTTTCAACCGGCACTTCGAGATTGGTCAGTAACACTTTCGCTGATCTGATCTTATCGATACTCCTGTCGATCTCACCGGTATTGAGAAAACTGTTCGCGCCGGGTACAATCGCTATCATGTTTTCGCCTGACTTTTCAACAAAGATCGGGGCAACCCCGGTCGGATGTTCATGGTCTATAAAGATAAAGTCCGTTTCAAAGCCCTCTTTTTTAAAATTATTTAAAGCTTCCCTGCCGAATACATCATTTCCGAGTTTTGCAACAACCGTGATATTTAAACCCAGCCTTTTCGCGCACACCGCCTGGTTCGACCCTTTTCCGCCCGGGCCGATCTTAAACTCTTCACCAAACACAGTTTCACCCCGAACCGGAATTTTTTTGAGCTTTGTTGTCAGGTCCATCATAAAACTCGCGATCACCACGATGTGGTTCTCATTTTCCGCCATGGGAGGATCCTTTGATCATATTTTTGATAGTTTGGAATGTAATATACTGAACTTTAAGGTTTTTAATAAATAATTCAACAATTATTCACGGCTGATACATATTTACACTGCTGTAAATATGATTTAATGAAAAAAGGTTTCAAGTTTCAAAATTTTTCACAGGGTAGGTAATAAAAGATATTGATATATATTAAAGGCCAGTGTTTTTCCTTGCTTTTTAACTTGTATTCAATATTATCTAATCATTATAATGCTCAAGGAGAATGGAGATGAGAGGACAAAGTTTGGTTGCACCAGGTTGGTGGGATTACACAACTCTCGATAGGGAAATTCTGGACAGCGCCGCAAAATTGACTGCCGAAGATCTTTTGCAGCTATCAAGACCGGGTTTCACGGTTAAGTTTTACGATACTCTCGAGTTGTTCTACACCGCAGAGGCCCTTGAATATTTGGACTCGTGGAAACAGTCAACCGAAAGCGAGCCCGTCGGAATATGCGGGCCTGTAGGACCTACAGAGCAGCTTCCGCTGGTTGCCCAAATAGTAAATGATCTTGAAATCGATGTCCGCAGCGGCCATTTCTGGGGGATGGATGAATGGTATATCGACGGCAGGGAAGTTCCGGTAGACCACCCGTTGAGTTTCGCGAGGGCGGACCTTGAATTGTGTTTCAACAAAATAGATAAGAAATTCCGCATGCCTGATGAAAACTTACATTTTCCGAGCGCGGATAATATGAAAGCGTACACGGATCTTTACGATAGTGTCAGGTGTGCCGTGATGCAGGGGGGGCAGGGTGAAGTAAAGCACTGGGCATTTAACGATCCTCCAAAACGTGAGGGAGAATATTCCGACAACCCCCCCCCGCCGGAGATTTATAGAGAGCTTAAAACAAGGATCGTCGAGCTTCACCCGATGACTGTGATCCAGAATGCCAGAACATCCGGCGGCGGTGTAGTGACAAACGTGCCGTCAAAAGCGATCACTGTGGGTCCGGTTGAAACCTGGAAGTCGGGAAAAGTATCTATCTGGCAGGCGGGCACGCACGACAACCCGTTCGGTATGAGATTGACCGCGTTCATGATATCAAAAAAATTAGCTGACAGTTCTGTACCGATGTCTCTCCTGGCAGACCACCCGGATGTACAGTTCAGTTTTTACCGATCGGGTATCGGGACATGTGAAACAGAGATGCATTGATTTAGACAGTAAACGGCAGAATCGATAAATATCTATTTAAATAGTCTGCCTTCCTAACACGAACTTGATAATGTAATTGTTGCTAAGATGCAACCTTTTGAGAGGTCGCCTGGATAAATACGAGGATTATTCGGTATGGGGTCGGTCGAAGAAGTACTTGAGAAACTCAAAGCAAAGGCAAGGCCCGATCAGCTGGAGGGTATGGCCCGCTTCGGAATTGTGCCTGAAAACAGGCTTGGGCTGTCAGTGCCGGATATGAGAAAACTGGCCAAAGAAACAGGCAAGGACCACGAGCTCGCGCTCGGGCTGTGGAAGACAGGGATACTCGATGCGAGGATTGTCGCGGCCATGATCGACGAGCCGGATAAGGTCACAGAGACCCAGATGGATGACTGGGTAAAGGACCTGAACTCATGGGATGTCTGCGACCAGGTGTGCATGAACCTTTTTGAAAAGACGCCCTTTGCATGGAAAAAGATACTGGACTGGTCTGTGAGAGAAGAGGAGTTTGTAAAAAGGGCGGCATTCGCGCTGGCTGCCTGTCTTGCCTGGCATGACAAGGAGGCGGAAGACCAAAAATTCATCGACCTGTTCCCCGTTATAAAAAATGCTGCCTCGGACGAGCGTAACTTTGTTAAGAAAGCTGTTAACTGGGCACTGCGAAATATAGGTAAACGTAATCCTGATCTGAACAGAGCAGCTGTAAAAGCTGCCGGGGAACTGCGGCTGATTGATTCAAAAGCTGCCCGCTGGATTGCTTCAAACGCAGTAAAAGAGCTTGAAAGCGATGCTGTGCAGAAAAGATTGAGTAAATGAGTGCTCGTGTTTGTTTTTCAGTGCAACAGCCTGAAAAGGCTGGAAGAGCAGCTCGTTGAAAAAGAACTTGAAAAAATGAAGGATGAATAGCTTCTCCTCACAATCCGATCATCTCATTAACAGCATTGTTGTATACTTCAGAATCCTTGTACTTATTTTCTATGTCGCTGAAATACCCCCGTGCTTTATTGTTTTCCCCGAGGGCTTTGTGGGATTTTCCCAGCATTAATAACGCGTGAGGTACGAAACCCCCATCGTTGAAATCATCGAGGTACGCATTAAAACTGACGATCGCGTTTTGGTAGTCCTTTACAAAAAAACGCGCGAATGACAGGGTCATCAGGGCATGTTCGTAGTAATAGGCTTTATTGTCATTTATGCTCATCTCGAGGTAGGGGAGCGATCCTTTGTACTGCAGACGGGTGAACATCGTGGAGCCCAGGTAGAATGCTATCTCTTCTTGTAAATAGGTGAGCCTTTCGTCCTCGATCGAGTCCTTGAAAATCGTGAATGCCTGCGAGTATTTTCCTTCCATGTAAAGTTCCTTTCCTTCGTTGAAAAGGGTTTCCGGGGCCTCTTCTTCTTCGAAATCTTCAAGATCATCCACCCATGTCAGTTCTCCCTCATCCTCCATTGCCCCCCGCACGCCAGCGAGAGTGGACTGAGTCTGATCATCGCCTTCCTTGATCTTTTTACTTAAAATAGACTGCATGTTGGAAAGAAAGCCCATTTTTTTCTTCTCTTTAAGGTTCGCCCGGATTTCGCTGATTTTTATGGTTGTATTTTCGCCCACCGCTATCTGCTCTCCGTCAATATCTATTTCGAAAACGGCCTCTCTTTCTGTTTTTATAATGGAGTCCTCTTTCAGCTCCATGTCCAGGGTTGTTTCCTGCCATTTTCCGTTGCCGAGCATATCGATACTGCTTTTACCGCTTATGTAGGTAACTGTTATTTCGGACAACCCGGCTGTTGATACACTAATAAAGAGTACGGTTAAAAGGGAGGTTAAGATTGCCTTCATGAATTTTTTCCTCATTATATTTATCTTCTTACGCAGAGATTTCTTCCAAACAAATTTGTTATCTTGATTTAAATTTTTTACAAAATCTACCGACCTGTTGCTGCCCCTGTTACTACTTTATTTTATTGGAAGTGTGCTGTCAATAAGGTTTTTTATTTTTTGTCGGCATTTTTTATGAAAAAAGACAATTTATTTAACAATAAAGTAAATAAATTATTTATTAATTATAAATTTTGTACCTCTCTAAGGTTTTCCGAAAAAAAAATCCGGTTTTTCGAAGTTGACATTTGGTTGAAAATGAACGAAACTATGGTATATTAAGTAATGGTCGATAAAACAGCACAGGAAGTTGTTTAGTTGCGGGTGGATTTACAGGGGGAAAGTTAATATTAAAAAAGTTTTCAGGATAAAAATGAATACGATTAAAGATAAATGGGGTGTTTTGATAAATGAAATCTCCGGAAAGACGGGGGGGAACGAAGGTTCTCCGTCTGTCTGATTCCACTTTTTTTTATTGTACTCATAATAGCGGTATCCCCATATCTTTGTGCAGGGGCAAACGGTTTTCCTCCTTTTTCTGTTACACTCTTGCCTGAACTGGAGCTGCCAGTCGGTTCCAGTTCAGACCTTCTTAAACCCGGGATGGATGTCAGGCTCAACGGAAATATCGATCTTTTCAAGTTTCCCTTTCTGCCTGGATCTATTCGGACCCCTTTGAGCACGTCGTTCGCCTATGACGTTATCCCGCTGCAGAAAGAATCTTCTTTGATGCTTTTTTCAGGGAGCGGAGGAATAGCGGTCGAGTACGAGGTCTTCCCCAGGCTGCTGCTGGGCGCCGCGGTCCGCGTCGGTGCTTATTACGGAATACTGACTACCCAAAGCCGTACCAGCGGGTCAGGCGCGCTGGTGGAATTCGCGGTAAACCCGTCCTTGTTTTTCTCACCATCTTTCGCGGTAAGCCTCGAGGGCAGGATCAGGAAACTGTTTGGTCTGCACACCGATATCGGGGTGTCAGTCGGGGTTTCCTACCACTATCCTAAAAGGGATCTGCCTACAAAAAGACGTGAGGGTGCCGGTATTAATGAAGGGGACCACATAGAATTTTTAGACAGCTCCATAGATGGAGTGTTCCCGGTCTTTTACAAGTACTATGACAGCCACAGGATCGGGCAGATATCTCTGAAAAACACAAGCACGAAACCCATTGAGAACCTTGTTGTCACTTTTTTTGTCAATGAATACATGGACAACCCCAAAGTGTGCGTGACTATTGAAAAGGTCGAGCCGGGCGAAACAAGCGATGTAGACCTGTTCGCCCTTTTCAACAACAGCCTTCTGACTATATCGGAAGGTGAGCTTGTATCCTCGCTTATCAACGTAAACTATCAGGTTTCAAACCGGAAATACAGGGCATCACACACCGAAAACCTGACCATATTCAACAGAAACGCCATGACGTGGGACGATGACAGAAAAGCGGCATCTTTCGTGACCGCCAAGGACACCCAGGTCATGCAGTTCGCGAAAAATATCGTCGGGATCGTAAACTGCCACCCGAATAAGTCGGTAAACAACAATTTTCTGATAGGCATGGGCATCTACACCGCCCTCGGGGAGTACGGTTTAAGCTATGTAATAGACCCCACAACACCTTATACGGAAAAATCCGAAGATCAGACTACAGTGCCGGGCCACATCTATATGGCTTTTTCCGTTGGCCTCGAGCCCGAAATGGCACGGAGGACTTTTTATCAAAATGAAAACCTCATATTCAAGCACGACAAGGCCTGGATACCGGTCGAAATAACACTGGTTGGGGAAAGTTTCTTAAAAGCCTGGTCTGAGGGCGCAAAACAGTGGCGTAAATACGGCGGCACCGGGGACGCGGGCTTTTTACCCCGTGCACGAGGCATGGTCTCTTTACGAGCCTGTGGGCTATTCGCAGGGCCAGGCAAGCATAACGCTCCCTCCCGAGGAAACTCTTGAAAACGCCTACAGTGACGAACTTGCCATGTCTATCAGCGCTGAAATTGAAACACAGATCGCGGAGCTGAAAAAAAAGGCTTCAGACCGGAAATATAAGAAGAAGAAAATGGCTATTTTAAACCGTATCGGGACCATATACGCCAGGTACGGCCTTATGGAAAAGGCCGGGGATCAGTTTAAGTATGTTTTGAAAAAAAAGGAATATTACCCGGCCCTGGTAAACCTCGGCAACATCGAGTTTATGCATGATGACATGGAGAAAGCGCTTAATTATTACCGGAGGGCCGACAAGATAAAACCGGACCAGCCGTTCATACTCGTAAACATGGCGAAAGCCAATCACGAGCTCGAGAACTACGGGAACGTGCGTGAACTTTACGCACGTGTCGAGAAGATCGACCCTGCCCTTGCAAAAAAATACTCCTACCTTGGAACGATGAAGGGTGACCTTGATAAAGGTAGAGCTTCCGATGCAAAACGTATAAAAAAGCAGATGCTCTGGTATGATAGTTCAGAGGAAGGAGATTAGAGGTGAAAATATCCGGAATTTCGATTTTAATACTTGCGATTTTTTTGGTACTGATCATAGCGGGTTTTTCCGCGTGCAATAATAACCTGCTTATGGATTCGATTGAAGAGATAGACAGCGGCGGCGATCCTCCGTCTGTCGAGGCAAGCTCCCCGACAAACGACAGGACACCCACATGGACCTGGACGGTAGAGAACGGGGTAACCGGTGTACGCTACCAGCTTGAAAGCGAAGAAGGGCAGTGGACCGAGCACGACGATATAGTGACAGAGTTCGAGCCGGACCTGCCCCTTTCTGAAAGCGCCCACACCCTGTATGTTCAAACAAAAAGCACGCTTGGCAACTGGTCGGATTCCGGTTCAGCCACGGTTTTGGTAGACCTCCGCAGCCCCACGTCGCCCATAGTGACCGGCCCGTCAACAACCAACAACCCGACACCGACATGGGCCTGGACAATTCCGGCAGGCACCACAGGATTTAGATACCAGTTGAACGCACAGACCCCGGCAGGGTGGACAGAAGTCGACGCGGGGACCATTGACTACACGCCGGCTTTTGGCCTGGCAGCAGGCTCGTACATCCTTTATGTGCAAGCCGTTAACACGCTTGGTAACTGGTCGCCGTCAGGGTTGAGAACGGTCACCATCGACCTCACGGCACCCGACCCGCCTCCGGTCACGGGCACAAGCCCCACGAACAACCCGAACCCGACATGGACCTGGTCAATCCCGGCAACAGCAACGAACATCCGCTATCAGCTCAACAGCGAGTCAAGCGGGGGGTGGACCGAGGTGGGCGACACATCCGTCATCTCTTTTACACCGGCGTCTCCCCTTTCCGTGGGGACCCACACCCTGTATGTCCAGGCATCCAACAACCTTCAGAACTGGTCTTTGAGCGGAAGCAAAGCGATAACCATAGATCTTTCAGCGCCGACTGCTCCTATCGTTACAGGGACGGCCATGACAAACGACACAACCCCAACGTGGAGCTGGAACGTGCCGACAGGTACCACAAGTTTCAGGTATCAATTAGACAGCGAGTTGCCGGCGGGGTGGACATTGATTGACACTTCCATCACTTCATACACACCCGCAACCCCCCTGATCGAAGCCGTGTACACACTGTATGTC
>DRHN01000039.1 GCA_011049595.1 Spirochaetota bacterium
GAAATAGGACCGTTGAGCAGTCCAACTGTCTGCCCGATGAGCGCCTGTTTGGAAGGGAGCCTGGAGATCTCTACGATCTCCTCTCTGGTAAGTATTGAACCCTCCGAAAAACCGCCTTTTAATGTAAGAGTAGTTTCATTTGTCGCGTTTATAAGTATCTTGCAGATTTCAGATATATCCTCGTTGGTGTATGCAAGGGCCGTAGGATTGATCAAAAACTCATCAAGTCCGCTGATCTCAAGCTCCTGAAATACACGTTTCATAAACCTGTTTTTTGTAACATGATACTCCGCGCCTGTTTCGCGCAGCGATTTTCTCAAATTTGTAATTTGCTCAACGTTCAGGCCTCTATAATCGGTAAATAAATAAGTAGAATATTTGATAAGCACTTCTTTCAGCTCTTTTACCCTTTCAACCTTCCACTTCTGTGCCATACAATACCTCGATAAATTGTTGATTAATTAGGCAATGATGCGGGCAAACCACATTCGGATCCTGAAAATGTCCCTGCCTGAACGCCAAAATCCACTGCTTGCAGACACAGCGGTCTGCACTACGCTATCTCCTTGTGAGCGATCTTTATTCCCGGGCCCATGGCGGTGGACAGGTATACTGACGTTACATATTCCCCTTTTAGATCAGCGGGTCTTTTACTCAGTATTCCGTCATAAAGCGCTTTGCAGTTTTCTACAATAGCGTTTTCATCCATAGAACATTTTCCAATACCCAGATGGACTATTTTTGTTTTATCAGCCCTGAACTCGGTCTTTCCCTTTTGCAGTTCCCCGACCACTTTTTTTATGTCATTGGTAACAGTACCCGTTTTTGGGTTCGGCATCAATCCCCTTTTACCCAGAAGCTGTCCGATCTTTCCGACTACTTTCATCATGTCGGGGGTTGCAACGGTAACATCAAAATCGAACCAGCCGCCTTTTATCTTAGCTATAAGGTCTTCATCACCCACAAAATCCGCGCCGGCATCCTGGGCCTCCTTTGCTTTATCCGCTTTTGCGAAAACCAGTATCCGGACTTTTTTCCCTGTGCCGTGAGGGAGAACGACAGTGTCCCTTACCGTATGTTTTTGAAGTACATTGAGGTTGATCGCTACTTCGATACTTTCATCGAACCGGACGAATGAAATATCTTTCAACAATTTTACAGCTTCCTCCAGGGGATAGAGCTTTCCTGTTTCAACCTTCGCAAGAGCATCCTCATACTTTTTTCCTCTTTTCACTCCCTCTCTCCTTAAGTTATTTCCAACGGTCCGCATTTTTCATTCGAATAGTTCTTTGTGAAAAAGTCGGGCAATCCCGACAACTCCGGGTCTCCCGGCGTTACACCAACTCACTTTATTGAGCCGTTTCACCGCGACTAATTAGTTCTATTTAACTCCCTATATTAACTTAGTTAACGGCTTTGAAGTTACTTAATTATTAAAAACACGAATTAGCCAGGTAAAAACCTGGAATTGTCACCAGGAACTAATTAAGTCTACCGCCGTCCTTCGATACTGTTTACTTCCACGGCCTAAGAATCGACCCCCATGTTTTTTGCGGTGCCCGCGATTATTTTTTTCGCAGCCTCGATATCATTTGCGTTTAAGTCGGGCATTTTTATCTTCGCGATTTCTTCAAGCTGCGCGTCCGTGATTACGCCGACCTTTATTTTATTGGGCTCACCGGATCCTTTTTCAATATTCAATGCCTTTTTTATAAGAACCGCTGCAGGCGGGGTTTTGGTCACAAAGGTAAAAGATTTATCCTCATAGACCGAAATAATTACCGGAATGATCGTTCCTTTTTGCGAGTCTGTCTTTGAATTAAAAGCTTTGCAAAACTCCATAATATTTACACCATGCTGCCCCAGGGCCGGGCCCACAGGCGGGGCGGGATTGGCTTCTCCTGCCGAGATCTGAAGTTTTATTGTGCTGTCCAATTTTTTTGCCATTAAGATCACCTGTACAAAATATTTTTTTAGTTGTAACCCGGATATTATACCGCGCCGCGCCCCGATGGTTTTTGCGTTAAATTTGAGACACGGGTATACATCGAGATGCAAATATAACTATTTTCATAATATCAGTCAATATATAATCAATGATCGCGGTTTTTTTTCAAAAATTGGGATTAATTACACGAGAAACTGGGATTGAATAACGCAATTTACTCGGAGTTTCTTATCAGTCGGCAAACTAAATTTTTTCTACCTGCATAAAATTGGACAGCACGATAAAACTTCAGATCTCGGCAGGAGAAGCC
>DRHN01000040.1 GCA_011049595.1 Spirochaetota bacterium
CGTAGATATAAGCACAGGCAAAGGACCGGTGATAGGAAAGGGCCCCAATTTTTTTCCGCCGCTTGCGAAAAAAATATGTGATATCGCTAAAAGAGAAGATATCCCTTTTCAGGATGAGGTGGAGCCGAGGCCCGGGGGTACCGACGCTTACTATCTTCAGATCACAAAGCTTGGGGTTTACACGGCTGGAATTTCAATTCCGCTTAGATATATGCATTCACCGGGGGAAATCATTAATTTAAAGGATATCTACAGGGCTTCAAGGCTGATGCTGCATCTTTCTGTTGAGGAATCTCTGTTAGACCGGGAAGATTGATGTGCAAAGTTTAAAACGTAAAGGTGATCATGTTTGATTATAGAAAAATACAGTAATATATGTTCCGCGGGCGGAGATGAAGAGGAAATCAGAAAATGCATCAAAGATGAGGTAAAGGGACACGTTGATGAATTAAAAGTCAGCCCCATGGGGAATTTGATCGCCGTTAAAAAAGGCAGCCGGGGCGACAGATCGATCCTGCTGACGGCGCATATGGATGAAGTAGCGTTTATTGTAAAATCCATTGAAAAAGAGGGTTTGATCAAATTTTATCCCATCGGCGGTTTACTTACAAAAACCCTGATCGGAAAAGCTGTGCAGGTGGGTAAAAAAAAGCTCCCCGGTGTTATCGGTCATAAATCATACCATCTCATGCCGCAGCAGGAGAGGAAAAAGGTCCCGGAACTTAAAGAGCTGTCAATTGATGTTGGGGCTTCTGCAAAGGAAGAAGTGAAGGACATCTCTCCCGGGGATTACGTGTATTTCAGGTCCAGGTTTTTCACCCAGAATAATTGTTACTTCGGGAAAGCCTTCGATGACAGGGCCGGTTGCAGCGCGGTGACAGAGGTTTTGAAAAGTTTTAAAGGGGACAAACGTCCCGGGCTTTCTATAATCGCGACATACACAGTACAGGAGGAGGTAGGGCTCAGGGGTGGAGCCACAGCCGCGTACGGGCGCAGGGATATCCTGTTCAACCTGAACCTCGAAGCGACTACCTGCTCGGACAGGGAGATAAAAAAGACCTATTCACCTTCAACAGTAAGCGGGGAAGGGCCGGCTATATCCTTTATGGACAGGACCTCGATCGCTCAGCGAAAACTGGTGGATTTCGTAACGGAGGTAGCCGGCAAGCACAGTATACCCTATCAATTCAAAAAGACCGTCACCGGCGGGACTGATTCAGGTGCGATCCACCTGACCGAAGAGGGGGTGCCTTCGATTACTGTTTCGGTGCCTGTGCGCTATATTCACGCTCCCTGGGGTATTCTGAACATAAAAGATTTTATAAATTATATCACTCTTGCGAAGGCTGTTGTACATGAAGCTGAAAATTTCAATCGCTGACAGGAGCATAGGATATGATATAGGGGATATTATGAATATAAAAGATAAGGAATTTATATTTGACGGGTTCGGGGTTTCCGGGAGAGAAGACGAGGTAAAGAGCGGGATCGAGGCGTTCGCGAAAGACAGGGTCAATGAAATTATTTATGACACAACAGGCTCACTTATCTGTGTCAAAGAGGGGAAAGGGAAAGAGCCAAAAAAGATTATGCTTTCGGCGCACATGGATACAATTGGGTTTATCGTTACTTTTATCGATGAAAAGGGGTTTATTCGGTTTTCAGAAGTAGGCTTTCAGCCTGTAGCTTACATTCTTGGAAAAAGGGTGAAATTCGAAAACGGGGCCATCGGTGTTGTGGGTATTGAGAAGGCTGTTGATATTGATAAAAGAGGATTCACGAGCAATTTAAAAAAGGAAAAGATGTTCATTGACATCGGCGCGGACAGCAGGGAGGAGGCTTTGAAACAGGTTAAAATCGGGGAAACGGGCGCGGTATTTTCACCCTACGCAGTGACCGAAAACGTGATCACCGGAGGATGGATGGATGACAGGATAGGCTGTTTTGTTCTCCTTGAGGTTATGGAAAAATTAAAATCGAATCCCGACACCGTATATTTTGTATTCTCATCACAGGAAGAAGTCGGGCTCCGGGGCGCGAGAACAACTGCGTACAGGCTCCAACCCGATGTCGGGCTTGCGGTTGATGTGACCGGGTCTTCGGATCTGCCTGAAAATGATGTGACCGGATCCGCTGTAATGGGTAAGGGGGCTGCCATAAAAGTAATGGACCGGGGTGTGATAGTTCAGCGCGTGCTCGTTGATTACCTGATCGATCTCGCAGAGAAGAACCGGATCCCGTATCAGAAAGATGTTTTAGCATTTGGTGCGACCGACGCGCATTCGATCCAGTTGAGTAAAAGCGGGACCCTGGCGGGAGGCATTTCGATCCCCGCGAGATATATACACTCGGCGGGCGAGATGTGTTCCCTGCATGATATAAAAGCATGTATAGATTTGACTTTGAAGTTTTGTGAAAGTAAATTTGATCTTTAAAAAAGTTGTTCTTGGTGCCACTCCGGGGTTTTACCCGGCATTGCACCAAATTACTAAATTGAAAGGTGATTATGAAAAACCCACTGATAGGGGTGCTGATAGGGGACCCCGCAGGGATCGGGCCTGAAATTGCGGTCAAATTATTGAAGAATGATGAAATATACAGATCAGCAAGACCTGTTCTTATCGGGAACAAAACCGTGGTAAGGCAGGCGATAGAGTTTTGTAAACTGAAATCGGCCTTGATCGAAGTCTCATCCCCTTCCGAAGGCGTGTACAAAAAAGAAAACATAAACCTCATAAATCTTGACAACATAAGTGACTACAAAATGGGGGAAGTCCAGGCATCCTGCGGCAGGGCGGCATATGAATATATAGCCCTTGGGACCAAGCTTGCTCTTAAAGGAGAGCTGGACGCTATCGCGACGGCGCCGATAAACAAGGAATCCCTGAAAGCCGCCGGTATTCCATATATAGGTCACACCGAAATTCTGGCAGGTTTGACAAAAACTGAAAACCCTCTCATGATGTTTGAGGTAAAAGGCATGAGGGTGTTTTTTATGACCCGCCATGTTTCACTTGCCGAAGCAATAGCCTCGGTAACCGAAGAGCTTGTGCTGCACTATATACGATTGTGCTCGAGGGCGCTGGATCAGTTAGGGGTTGGCGATGGTGTTCTTGCTGTGGCCGGGTTGAACCCTCACTGCGGGGAAAACGGGCTGTTCGGGGATGAAGAGATAAATCAAATAATTCCGGCCGTTAACAAAGCAAAGGAGATGGGTTTCAGCGTAGAAGGGCCCTTTCCTGCTGATTCGGTTTTTCACCGCGCGTTAAAAGGGCATTACATCGGGGTTTTATCACTCTATCATGATCAGGGTCACATAGCCACAAAAACCGTTGATTTTGAAAGGACGGTAGCGGTAACTCTGGGATTACCCTTCCTTCGTGTTTCGGTTGACCACGGTACTGCGTTTGACATTGCCGGAACAGGGGCTGCGAGTGAAACAAGCCTGTTTGAGGCGGTCAAAGCTGCCTCCGTTTATGCGCCCGTTTACAGCCGATCGACAAACGGATAAAAAATGTTAAATATTTGTTTTTTTTGATCTTGAAATATTCAGAATAATATAGTATTTTTTGCCGGTGATGTTGAATGTCAATACCTGTTTTTTAAAACCACAAAGGAGTTGCTGATGAAGGTAAGTGTTGATCCCGATGAATGCACGGCCTGCGGTTTGTGCAGTGACGATGTGCCCGATGTATTTGCCCTGGACGATGATGATGAGGTCGTAAAGGTTCTCCAGTCGGACGTGCCGGCGGACCTGGAAGATGAAGTTAAACAGGCAGCTGAAGACTGCCCCTCCGAAGCTATTAAATTGGAGTAAAAAACCACCTGCAAACAGGTAGCTTTTTTACAAGCCAAAAGATTTTTATAGGCATAGCCTTTGAGTTAACATTTTTCAAAAATTATAGACCAACTTTGATAGGAGATGGTTTCCTTTTGGCACTTAACAATCCGCGGCTTATCAGCATAGTGTTTATAATTGCCACGCTGATAAATAAATCTCCATGGGGGATACTTAGCGGTATCAGAGCCCCGGCGGCAGCGACATTACCAGGGCCCTTGCCCTGTGCAGCCTGATCTTGACAGTGTCCAGTGTGATATCAAGGATACCGGCCAGCTTGCGATTTTTTAATTGTTCAAGCTCGCTCAGGACAAGGACTGCCCCGTAGTTTTCCGGTTAAAAAAAAATCGGATATTCATTCAAATTTACGGCCAATGAACTATTATACCATAATATATCTTACCCGAAATCCATAATACTTTAAGTATATATTTAATATTAAAACTATTGCCCGCCCTTACGGCGCGTCAAATGCCAGGATCCTGCAGATGCAGGATTCCATTTCAACCGCTCTCCATGGAAAAGCCCCTATCCAGACTCTTTTGTTGCTTACCTCGTCGATATCACCTGCCAGGCACTCAGCGTGAACAATGCCTTTGGGAAAGAGCTTCAGGTGCATTACCTGATAATAGTAGTCAAGCGGGAACATTTCATCCCATTTCTTGCCTGTCTCTTTTAAAAGTTTTTCTTCCGCCTTTGCGAAATGCTCAGCCTGCCACTTGCGGATTATCGTGTTCATCGGATGATCAGCGCTGCCGCAGTCCACTCCGATCCACTTGAATTTCATCTCGGCAGCCCACTTGTCGAAATCCGGGCTCGGGCCGGGATGACAAATCATGTAGCGCACCTCGTCGGCTTCCGGATGAGTGTAGTCGTACCTGTGGTACCCTGTGTTGATGAGGAGAATGTCTCCCTTTTGGATGTCAACCTTGCTCATCAGCATATCGGGAGTGTAGATGCTGTAGTCTGAGACATCGTCCGATATATCCGCGATAGCACCCGGGCCGATCCATTCATCTATAGGCACCTCGCCGATCGGGCGCCCGCAGGCGTGGAAGTGGATCTCACCGTCCATGTGAGTGCTCACATGGTTGCTCGTTTTGATAACCTGGCCGTTTGCACCCATGCCCCCTCCGAAACAGCCCGCGATCCTTTTGAAATACTGGATCTGGAGAGGCATGTAGCTGGGCCAGGGCGGTGTGTGAATGCTCAGCGGCATTGTGAGGTCATACACCTTGACCCTGGCCATAAAATCCAAAAATTCCTTGCTATCCATAATTCACCCCTTCTATAAGATTTTAAATACAATAATCCATCCGTGACGTGGATAGAATATTTTCAAAACATTGAAACAGGATCTTTTGTTAAACAGGTTTTGCCTCTCATTTCCAAAAAACCTGATTATCATGGAAAAATAAGACATCATCAAAAAAGCCCACAAAAATCTTTGAGCGCTTCTTCGAAACAGGACTTCGGGGCGCGAAGGATACCGGCCCCGATCTGGCCTATTCCCGGATCCTTGTGCGCGATCCCTGTGTTTATAAAGGGCAGCAGGTTGAGCCTGTTGATCAGCATGATATCCATACCCACCGGTGTGCCCCTGAAATCGAGAGCCGGAATAAGATAGGATGTGTGCTCGGCGGTTGAGATCTCATACATCTCTTTTGTGTACTTGATTGCGTCGTCAGCCGTTCCGCCCACAAATTTTACAATAGCGGGGGCGGCTGCCATGGCCGACCCGCCTATAGCCGCTATTTCAGAAACGGTGCTGTCGCCAAGGTCACCGCAGGAATCCCCGGATGTGAAACCCGGGAAATAAAGCCCTTTCGGTATACCTGCGGGGGCCGTGTACCATTTATTTCCAAGTCCGGCAACCCTTATCCCCAGCTCAGTTCCGTTTCGCGCCATTGCTGACACAACAGAGCTGTCTTTCAGGCCCACTACCGGGTCGGTGCTTGCTTTACAGGCTGCCATTGAAAGATTGAGGAACGAGTGATCGTTACCGGATATAAACTCGATGACCTTTTTTATGGTTTCCTTTTCAAGATCCGTAGTGAGAAGATGAGGTGTAAGTTCCCGGATGAAAAGAGAAGTGGCTGCCACGTTGCGGTTGTGACATTCGTCGCCCATCATCAGGGCCCTGGCGGTCAGGTCTTTGATATTTATGCCTCCCGAAACTCTTACGCCCTTTTGAAGAGCGGGTGCAAGGACCTGCTCCATCCATTTGAGCTTTGCTATCACTTCATCGCTGTAAGCCCCGAAACGCAGTGCCTTGCCAAGGCCTTCGTTAAGGGTGCAGCAGGCAATGTTTCCGTCGGTTTCGTTTTTAACGACATATACGTACATGGAGTAGGAAACAACACCGGCCATGGGCCCGACAGTCCGATGATGATGACAGGGGTCGAATTTGATTTCACTTGAGGCTGCCAGTTTTTCCGCCTCTTTGAGACCTTTAGCGAGCCCTTCATAGATGAGAGCTCCCATTACAGCCCCTTTTACAGGCCCGCACATGCGGTCCCAGGTTATCGGGGGACCAGCATGAAGGATCATATTCTTTTTCATTCCGGGAATGACTTTTGAAGCGGGCATTATGTCGATCAAAACGGGCTGCGCGTTGATAATGAGCTCTGCCGCTTTACGGTTTGCCCTGTCGATTTTTTCTTTAATTGAAGGTTTGTTCAATTTGTCGAGCATGGCGATGATCTTGTCGCTGCCGCCTGCGGGGGGTTTCCAGTCCACATGCAAGGCTTCCACACCCTGTGCCTGAACGGAATCCTTAAAGGATTCTAAACCCAAATTTACAACTCTTAATTCTGATCCGAAAAGTTCGTTGATTTTTCCCATTTTTTTCTCCATGATTTATTTTACGATCAGACCCGTGTACCTTGCAGCCTGGGCGTTGGACGGAAGGATAGTTACCCCGGCGTTTTTCAGGGATGCTGCCTGCCCCGAGAGATTTTGAGGGTCTCTGTCGGTGCCGGTAATGGATGCCACAAAGGCCAGGTTGCGCCCGTTGTCCCGGGCTATTTTGTGCGCTTTATCAATTGCAGGGACAAGGGCCTGAGCGGGATCAGGGTGAGAACCGTAACCGAGCACCACATCAAACAGGATCACACCGCAGTCGGGGTCCTCCGCTTCTTCCAACAACCGGCCGCATCGTAGGCTGTAATCGATCATCGGGTGGGGTCTCCCACGGGTAAATTCGTCTTCACCAAGATCGACGATCGTGTTGTGCTGACTTTTAACCCTGTCCTTTAATGCCAGCTCTTTTTTAAGAGGGATGTTGGAGTAGATGTCGCCGATTTCCCTGCTCAGGATAAGTAGAGCCTCATCAGCGAGTGTCCCTCCGGAAAAGAGGCCCCTTACGTATTTGCCGGTTCCGATCCTGGCCTTTTCTTTGCCGGCCTGGGCTTTTATTTTCGCTTCATCATCTGAAAAATCACGGTATATAAAATCACGGTTTTCCAGCGCAGAAACAGCCAGCTCAGCAGCATCTTCAAGCCCGGAGGCAAACAGCAGCTTTCGTTTTTTAGCCTCCGCCGGGTCCCCTTTCAAAAAGTTGACAACGTATTTTTTCTTCAGGTCCCTGATGACGTCAAATATTTTGTTTGCCACTTTCGCTGCGGGCGGCTTTGAGATGAGGACGATCACTTCTGTTTCCGGGTCGTTTTCAAGGGCTTCTATCCCCTGGATCATGCTGATCCCCCCGACTTCTTCGGAAAGGTCCCTGCCTCCCAGCCCGATGGCCTGGCTGATGCCGTGGCTTTTATTGTGGATCAGGGCAGTCACTTCCTGGATACCGGTACCGGAAGCCCCGATGATTCCTATAGGGCCCTTGCGGACAACGTTGGCAAACCCCAGCGCAGTTCCGTTTAATATGGCAGTCCCGCAGTCCGGCCCCATAACAAGCAGGTCAAGCTCCCGGGCCCTTTTTTTTAGCTGGATTTCCTCCTCCAGCGGGACGTTGTCGCTGAAGATCATTACATGACGCCCGCTTTCCAGTACTGCCATGGCTTCACGGCCGGCGTACCGACCCGGCAAGGAGATCACCGCGATGTTAGCCGAAGGCATGAAATTGACTGCGGATTCGTAGCTAATCGGCACAAAATCCTTTTCACCCCCCGATTCGGCAGCCCTGCGCGTGAACAATTCCTCTGCTTTATCGATCACTGGCTTCACGTCACTTTCGTTCTTTACACGAAGCGCGATGATGAGGTCGCCTGCCCCCGCGTTTTTCCCAACACCTGTAAGAAGGCCGGAATTTTTCAGGATCTCCTTATTGGCATCGGTGCCCATTATGGTCGAGACTTCCTCAACGCTTTCCAAATTTTTCAGTGTGCTGCTGATCGACATAAGCATGATCGAATCCAGGTATGTATTTTTTTTTATGATATTTCTGGTTGTCATTCACCCCCTCCTTAATCGTAACAAATGTTCATAATGTGAAATATATTTCCATATTATGAACATTTAGTAAAATGTATCATACATTTCAAATTTATAAAAGTTTTTTCTTAAAAAAATTAACTTTTTTTTTTAAAAAATGCTTGACAATGAAATTAAATTGAGTAAAATGATTTCAATTGTTCATATTATGATTAATAAGTTCATAATATGAACAATTGTTCAGCGCTGGATGCAGCCAATAATTATTTTGTGCACGGGCAGGGTCTAATGACCCAGGATATCATGACATGTAAGGGGGGGCATTACAGGAGCCGCAGGAAAAGAGGTTATTGATGTCGGAATTGACCCGGAGGTTATCCTCGATGGCGGCGGCGGAAAAGGATTGGATATTGCAGGGTAGAGGTTTGAAAATTTGGAAATGTTTTTGCCCGAGATGCTTGCTGTTTCAAAAGCAATGAAAGCGTTAAACTCAATGGTCCTTCCTCTTCTCAAAAAAGGTTCAATCGTCAGGCAAAAGAGGACGCTGTGTTTATCATGGGTACCGTTTAGGGGACCTGCATAAACATGATCTGCCTATGGATGATCCTGTTGTGTCAAGAAAGTGATTGTGAAAGTTATTTTCAGTATATTAAACTCAAGGAGCAAAACATGATAATCGATGAACTGGAAAAAAAACTCAGGCCGCCGGAGATAGTGCTCAAGCCCTATCCCCCGAAGGTCATTACCCTTGCCAGCGGTGAACAGATGGTTGTAAGGGAAGCGAAGCGCGAAGAGATGGGGGTGCTTCTCGGTACCATACACCCGCTTATGGGTGTGGCAAAAGACTACTATGATATCGTGGCGTCGAGGATATACGCGGAGCTTCTGGGGTGGTACCGTTACAGGGTAGCCAACGAGTTTGTCCTTGTTCTGTCTCTTATACACATCT